>VXOZ01000207.1 GCA_009839775.1 Chloroflexota bacterium
GCTTCAGGTTCCAATGCGGAGACGCGCCGCTCCTGCTCCGAGACGTTTCCCTGAAGCGCGTCCAGAACGTCCCGGAGCTTCTCATAGACGCGGCGATACGCGTCAACCCGCAGCAACGGATCAAACGTGCCCTTACGCTGGGCCGGTGTAAGCAAGAAGTCGGCGGTCAAGCGTCCCTGCGGCACGCCGATGACATTATCGAATACGCGCGCCAGGTCAGCGTAGTCGTCTAGGCCGACGTGCGAACGCAGAAAGTCTTGCACGTCTTGCTTCTGCTGCGCCACACGCCTATTGGTATCGAGGCTATACACGTAATACGTCGAGGTAACGGTCTCCGCACTGCCGCTGGCGCGTTTGAGCGTGCGCACCGCCTGGTACGGGCATTCATCGAGGCGCGACAGGAAAGTCACGCGCACGTCCGCTTCCAACGCGTTGTGCCGCATGAACTCACGCTGGTTGCGATACGGCAGGAAGTCGAAGAGCGCAAAGCCAATCGCCTCCAGAATGGTGCTCTTGCCTGCTCCATTCGGCCCGGAGATGGCAATCGTACCCTGGGGAAAACGGATAGTGAAATCCTGATAGCTCTTGATGTTCCTCAAGGAAACTTCGGTGATGCGCATCAGCAGTTAATCCGAGTTTCTTGGCGGTTCCGCGTTTTTCAGGCCGGTACCAGAGAGATCGCCTTGCGCCCTCAGGCGGCTATGCACTTCGTTTGCAATCTCGTTGGCTGCGACCCCGTCGAGGACCATCTGCTTGAGAAGCACAGCGATTTGCGCCACGTCGCTCGCCGATGCGGCAAAGCGATCATCGGCCCGGATGAGGTTTTCAAAGACTGTTCGTTCCAAGACTTCTCGCGGGAGAGCACTCCCATCTTCCACTACGCTCGCAGCGGCTTCCTGCAAGGTTGACCGAACGCGCACGAGCAGCGGGTCGATGTACTGCTTTGCCAGTTGCTCGATAGCTGCCGTGTCGATTTCCGTGCGCGAAAACCGCGCGACGCCGGTGAGGACGATCTCAACCACAGGGGACTTTGGCGACTGGGGAAGCCTGCCTGTCACAGCGCGAGATGCGTCTTTTGAATCCGTTGACTCTACGCCAGCCTTCGGCAGCGGCTCGCGCCGTATCTTTTCCTCAAGGAGTTGCAGGAGCGCGCCCGGCGTCGGACAGGCATCCAACTCTTGCCGGATACGCATGAAGGGACGGCGATGAGGATAGTTGCGTGGCGTAGCCTTGAAATTCGGCGCCACCTCGGTATCCACCTCTACGAACAATGCGCCTTTGCTTTGGTATTGCCACTCTTCGCTGCTCCAGGTTTCCGGGCAACCGGGATTGAAGAACCACTCCTCTTGCCCAAGCGAATCTGGATATGGCGCATGTACATGCCCAAGGGCGAGGTAGTCCACGCACTGCCGGAGAGAAGCGAGGTCTTGTTGACGCGCAAAAGGATGCCCTTGGTCGTAGTACCCCTCCACAGACGTATGCGCAAGAAAGATGGAAAACTCCGCGGCCGGCTGGGGAGCGGCGGCAATTGCCGACCCAATCTCGCTGAGCGCCGTGCCGGTCTGCGCGCCTTGATACCTGAGGCCGTAGATGCGCGCGCCGGCAAGATCCACGTAACCGCCGGTGCGCTCCGCTTGGTTCCACGGCTGAGGCTGCCAACCATCGTCGCGGCGCGCGCAATCCAGCAAGTGGAGAAGGCCGCTCTGGTTGAGGTACTCCATCCAGGAAAGATTGTCGCCGTAGGTGCGCTCGTGGTTGCCCTCGATGGCAACGACGGGGATACGCGCTTCTCTGAGCCGTTCAAACTCGGTGACGGCGATGAGGAGCGTGCGTGGGTCGAGGGTGCGCTTCTCGAAGAGGTCACCCGCTAGCAAGAGAAAGTCAACGCGTTCCTCCAGCGCGGTGTCTATGATCCACCGGAAGGCCTCGCTGAAATCGTCGTAGCGCTGCTCGAGGCCGTATTGCTGATAGCCAAGATGAATGTCGGCGGCATGGAGGAACTTGATTTGCATGGCATTTCTCCTGAGGCGGAGCCACGGTGAATTACTCCACTGCGCAGAAGCCTTGGCTGTGCACTCAAATCGTATCCATAGGGAACGGCTTGTCCGCGAGCGGATCACGGCTGCGATCGAGGAGCACGCCGTTGGCGATGGTATGGGTATTCTCCACCCATTCAGTGCCGTCGCGCGCTTCTCCCTGCGGGTCCTGGAAGGTGACGTGGCCGGTATTGATGCTGAAGACCGCAATGTCGGCGGGAGCGCCCACGCGCAGGCTGCCGCAGAGATGGTCGCGGTGTACCGACTGTGCAGGTGTGAGCGTGCTCATGCGCACGATCGTCTCGATATCCATGCCAAGAGCCAGGAATTTGGACATGATGTGAGGAAAGCTCTTGGCGGTGCTGCGGATACTTACCTGGTGCAAGTCCGTGCTGATAGAGTCGGGAGGAAATCCCTGTTCCAACGCGGCGGCGGTAACGGGAAACGAGAAACTGCTGTTACCGTGACCAATGTCGAAAAGCA
>VXOZ01000303.1 GCA_009839775.1 Chloroflexota bacterium
GAGGACGAGAAACTGTGTCCGATAATGGCACCAGACACATAGGGAACACCTACGAGACCGTAGCCGACGAGTGCGGACTTGAAGAATAGGTGGTAGCCGGATTCGTGGGGTATCGTCAGGCGGGTGCGTTTTGAGGTCTTTAGAAAGAAATATCCAATCAGAGCGGGAAAGAGGGTCGATACTAGATCCATCTAAGACTCGGTTTTCGAGGGACTTTCCTTTGGCGGGGATTTTGCCATTGGCCCAATCTCATTGAGCTCTTTGATCTTCTCTCGAATGGTCGGATCCCTAAATACGTCTTCTGGCTTGACGTATAAACCCCCATTACCGTCCGCATAGACTTTGATCTTCTTCTTTTCGCCGCCACCAGATTCAAGCATCTTGCCCCTTCCAATCTACCATCTTCCAGGACACCCCTTTAATCCTATTCTCTTTTGTGGGATTGTAGCAAGCTGCTTGCGCCCCATCATTCACGGCTTTCGGACAACTACACGAATACTCCATCTCTATGATTTCTCAAGCGACCTATGCGCAGTGCATCGCTCTGGACTGGCTAGGAAACTACAGGTTGCCACAGATCTGATACAGCCCGATTCACTACGCCGCTCAAGCCGAAATGTGCTGAAAGATAATTCGCCATGAAACATCATTGTGCATGAGAAGCCGACGTAATGCCCGCCCGGAGTTCGAGTCTGAGCTTGCCAGGGCGACGGCGGCTTGAAACTCAGCGTCCGAAGGGTCGCTCTCCGGTTCTGCCAAGAGTGCATGTAGAATGCGCGAGCGCAGCGCATAGCGGTCAATCGTCTCGCCGCCTGGCAGAGCTAGAGGCGACTCGTAGACGCCGGTAGCCGCAACAAATGACTGCACGGGTGCCGGTATCTGCTCCCCTCCGGCCACCCCCTGTGTACCTTGGACATACGTCGTGCGTACACTCGTTGAGGAGAGAGCAGGATCATGGTAGGCGGGCAGAGTGGTCAGCGCCGCGATGCGCCCACGATACGGCCGATTAGCTTTCTGCGCCAGCAGGTCGTCTAAGGCTTGCGCGCCGTACGTGCCGCGCTTCGCGACGAGAAACCGCGCGATGCCAAACAGCCTATCCAGGCTAGCCTCGCGGTCTGCATAGTAGCGTGGATCGAGAATCTGCTCGATCTTATCGAATCCCACGACGAATACCAGTTCCTGCCCGGCGGTGACGAGTATCCGCTGCAAGGCTTCGGCCTGCTCCACGTAGAGGCCGCGATTGCAGAGCACCACACCGACGTTTGGCTGGGACTCCACGAGCATCTCCAGCATGCAAAGGCGGTCTTCTAACGTCGCGCCGGTCACCTGCTCTTTGTCTACCGTATGGACTGCGAGCGACAGCCAGACCACACCTATGTCCGGTTGCCGCAACGCGCCGTCGCAAAGACAGAGATGCGCGGTGGTCGCCGGATTGAACGAGCCCGCGACCACCGCCACGCTACCGTCGGGCACTTCCCTTGGCAGCACTATTGCCCGCGCTTCAGGCGCATTAACGTCCGCGATAGCCGCGATGTGCGCGTGCCAGGCGCGCAGCCTTTGCACATCATAGATACGGTTATTCAACGCTCAACTCTTCCCACGCACTGTCTCCGCGGCAAATTGGGAGCTTGCCTGCCACTTCACGCCATCAGGGCGTGGCACAGCTCTTTCCCTCTCTAACAGTCTGAATTGTAGCGCGGGAGCGTGTTCCGTGCTGTAGCAGCGGATGCGGAGTCTTCGCAATTGCGCAGTCGGCGCTATAATGAAGTTAGCGATGCCGTTGTGCGGTAAATGCCGCTGCAGAGAGGCTTCGAGGTCCACCGCTTCTGAAACAAGGCATGCATATCCAGGCAAGGTGCGGTGTGTATGCTCGCAACGGCAAGAATCAAGGACCACAAACCCATATAGAGGCGTACTTAAATGGCTGACGAAAGAAAATCTGCCGACCAAGTGCCGTTGGTTACACTCTCTACCGGTTCGCTCTACACGTACGGCTTGGCACGGACTTTCGAGTTGATGCAGGGTTCCGCGTTCGACGGTGTGGAAGTCATCGTCGACAACCGTTGGGACACCCGCCAGGCGGAGTACATCAATTCCCTAACCGCCCAGTGGGGCATTCCGGTGCGCAGCATTCACGCGCCGTTTGGCACCATTTCGGAAATGGGATCGGACTATCCCAGCACGCTCAAAGCGACGATTCGCTTGGCTGAAGAAGTTGGCGCGCGCACGGTCGTCATTCATCCCATATCGAGAAGCGCGCCGGACCTCGCCCAATGGTTGCATACGAACCTCGCTGACCTGCAGTCACAGACGCCGGTACTGCTCACGGTCGAGAACCTGCCGCGGAAGCTAATAAAACGTCTCGGCATCTTGCAGCGCGACTTCCACGAATTCTGGCACCCCGATGCCATGCGTCCCTTTGCCGCCCTCACGATGGATACCACCCACTTCGGCGTCTCGCAGATCGACATCCTGGCAGCCTGGCAGCAACTACACGCCACGGTGCAACACATCCAC
>VXOZ01000127.1 GCA_009839775.1 Chloroflexota bacterium
AAATGAAGAGAGCCGTGACGCCAAAGCTCCAGAATTGATGTGTCTCGATCACGCTGTGCAGTTCCGTTTCTTCATAAGGGAAGTGAGAAATCAGGCCGGTCACTGAAGAAACAGCGGCGCTTAGCGTTCCAACCCACAGCAAGATCCATGTAGCCTGCTGCAAAGCGGCGTTGGGTCTAATGAAGAGAAAAACGCTCAAACCCGCGCTAAAGACGAGCAATGCAATTGGAAAGTGAACCGTGATCGGATGAAGATCCTGCACCGTATCTGATAAGAGACCCAACCTGCTCCTCCTTGCGCAAACTGCTCTTACCGCTGCACTTGAATCGCTCACTACCGGTTGCCCCGGCCGCCAGGGCACAGCAGTTACCCGCAGTATGCATTCACAGGCGACGGCACGTGCCCTAAGGTTACACTGCTTCTTTCCCACTAAGCTACCAAGAACTTTCTAAGAAAGTGTGAATCTTTGCCGTCACCCGGGCATCGAGGCGCTAGTCGCGCAGGTGCGCCTTGCTCCGCAAGGAATTCTTGCAATAGGACATCCATCAGGCCATAGTCGTTCCTCATTCGCATTTCCTTGACATTCCTTCAGTACGCTCGAATCAGAGGCGGACAAGGTTGGTTGCAGTACTGGAGGTACCGCATGAGAAAGAAACACTGGATCATCGGATTGGTCGCGTTGCTGGCGTTGGCCCTTGGCATTGGCGGCGGCACCGCACTGGCACAGGAGAATGAGGAGGAAGGAGAGAAGCCTATCCAAAGCGTAATTGCGCGGGTCGCTACGATCCTGGGCCTGGAAGAGCAACAGGTTCAAGACGCCTTCGACCGGGCACGCCAGGAGATCCGCGACGAACGATTCGAAGAGATGATCGGCCAACGGCTGGACACATTGGTGGAGAGCGGGCGTATCACGCAGGAACAAGCCGACGAAATGCGCGCATGGTATGCAGAGCGGCCGGATTCCTTTTGGCTGGCCGCGGGTTCCGACCGCAGCAAGGGCTTTGATCGACATAGAGGACGAGCGTCCCGGGGGCCGGGTCACTTCTCAGCCAAAGGACACCACTTCTCTAGAGGCGACTGCCCTGGCAAGGGCGAGACTGCCCCAGCAGACGCAACGCCAGAGGCACCTGCGGCAACACCAACAGCACCCGCCGGCTCCTCGAACGACAACTAGCGCTGGAGGTCGGAGCACTGTCAACCGCCTCGCAAGACGCAGTGCTCGAGACCGCACACCGCAACACATGAGCCCCCGGCAAGCGACACTCTCGCTGGCTTGCCAGGGGCTTTACTATGGGAATGCGTCTTCATAATTTCTTCAAACTTGTGGTTATCCTTTAAGCTAGAGGACCAAGTGATCACAAAGCATCCTCGCTAACCAATTCACCGTACTTGCTTGAAGCGCGTTGTCGTTGAATGAGGAATTACAGCTTTTCTCATGTGCGTGATGGTCGCATATAGCCGGTGTACACCGGCTTTACCAAAGGACACAGAGATAAGCAAGCACCGCAGCAACAGCATTTGCAAATCCGATTACAAGAATGTGGAGAGAGAAACCTATGGCCAGCACCGTACTGATAGTCGAAGATGATCGCGACACCGTCCAGCTTGTGAGCCTCTACCTAAAGCGCGATGGACATAAGGTTCTCTGTGCTCACGACGGAGTTGAAGGCTTGCGCCTCGCCAGAAAGGCGCGCCCCGACCTCATAGTTTTGGATTTGATGCTGCCCAAGCTGGATGGTATCGAGGCCTGCCGTAGGCTACGCGAAGAGTCCAGCGTGCCCATCGTCATGGTCACGGCTCGCGTCGAGGAAGAGGATCGGCTAAGAGGGCTGGAATTGGGCGCGGATGATTACGTGACCAAACCCTTCAGCCCACGGGAACTGGCGGCAAGGATCAGGGCCGTGCTCCGCCGTACCGCTAAGGATGAACTCGAACGCGGGCCGGCGGAGGTGGCGTGGAATGGCGTCACTGTCGACCTTCATCGCCGCACGGTTCTGGTGGACGACCAAACGGCATCCCTCACACCCACTGAGTTTCGCATCCTGGTCATGCTCATCAAAGAGCCGGAGCGGACGTTTTCGCGCGAGCAGATCATCGACCGGGTCTTTGGGTTCGACTTTCAGGGGTTCGACCGGACGGTAGACGCTCACGTGGCCAACATTCGACGCAAGATCAGGCCGCTGGACGGCCCCGATCACATTCAGACCGTTTACGGCGTAGGGTATAGATTTAGCAATGACTAGGTGGTTCTTCAGCCTCCAGTTTCGCCTCATCGTCGCATTCGCTTTCGTACTCATGTTGGCGTTGGCTGCCGTGGGCACGTATAGTGGCCTCGCGGCGGAACGCGAGGTGCGGAATGTGCGTAAGGCTTCGGACGAAGCGCTCATTGCCAGAATTCACGAAGCATTCACTGAGTACTATGCGGCCAGGGGAAGTTGGAGCGGCGTTGGGAGCACGGTCGAACGGGTGAGCTACCTGACAGGACGAGAAATCGCCATCCTCAACACGGAAGGCGAG
>VXOZ01000249.1 GCA_009839775.1 Chloroflexota bacterium
CGGTTGAGATGTGCACGAATTTCCCTTACTGGACGTCCCAGTGGAATCTGCTGAAGGGCGCGCTAGATGCAGACAGCAAGCAATACGTGCTGAAGATGCACGAGATAGCACGCTCGTACGGAGTGCATCTCTATTGCTTGCTGGTGGGGAGTTCGTTTGAGGACCCGGACATCGACTATCTGAAAGAACTCGTCGCTGCCGGGCACGAGGTGGGCAACCACACGTACACGCACCTCAACGTGAAAGCAAAGACCGTCGAGAGCTTACAGGCGGTGTACGCCAGCGCGCCGTGGCTGGCCAACGGGCGTACACCGTTGCAGGTAATCCACGACGAGGTGCGCGCGACGAACGCCGCTATCCGCGAACGGTTAGGTGTCACTGTAACTGGATTCGGCACGCCGGGCGCGTTCAGCACTGGCTTGCACGACGTGCCGGAGATCCAAGCGTTGCTCAAAGAGGAAGGCTTCACCCACGTCACCTCGCACTATCTTCATCCGGCGTCACGGGGAGCCAAGCGCCCGCCGCTCGCTCAACTCGAAGCCGCCATGCGCAAGAACATAGACAAGCTCCAACCATATTGCTATCCAAACGGCCTGCTGGAAATCGCGCCCATGGCTCTGACCGACATTGCGGCCTTTCGGGTTCTCGATCTGGATCGTTGGGAGTACGTCAGATTGCTCAAGACGGCGATCGACCACGCCCACGCGAACCGCTACATCCTGAGTCTTGCCTTCCATCCGCCCGCGATGGCTGCGCGTGATCCCCACTGCGACGTACTCGACACCGTGATCCGCCATGCGCTCGAGAAGCCTGGCGGCTGTTGGATCGCGACCAACAGCGCGATTACGTCCTATTTGGAGTCGAGGGAGGCACAAGGCTAGTTGAAAGCCCTTGGGGTTTACCTTTATAGGTGGGAGACCGCTTCCCCCGCAACCTGCGACCTGCGACCATCGCTCTTGGCGAGTGGCGGCGCCTCGTACGCGAACCAACAGTCCCTTTGCCCCACCGCCACACCTGCACTCCTTCAATTGACGAGAGAGTGATTTGCTTGCTAGACTGAGCTAGGAATGCTCCCCGCACGGTGGCTGTAGCTCAACAGGTTAGAGCTCTGGACTGTGGCTCCAGCGGTTGGGGGTTCGAGTCCCCTCAGCCACCCCCCTCAATCTCGGTTCACCAGATCTTCTTGCCGAAGGTTACCCCATGGCGCCAGCCAATGCAGGTTGGCCCCATGGGATTTTTTCTCACGTATCCGTCTCAAGCGGGACTGTCCAAAACACAAGTCTGAGTGGATCCTACTTCTGTGAAAGAAAGGCACGCATTTCGTGATTCCTGCGATTGATCCGAACGTCGACTACAAGGCATTAGTACGGCAAGCATATAACGCTTGCGCGGAAACCTACGACGCTTCACGCAAGACGGAGCCGGGCATTGAGATGCAGGCGCTGCTGGATCGACTGAGCGATGGCGACGCGGTGCTCGACGTTGGCTGCGGGGCAGGCGTCCCAATCGCCAAGTCTCTGGCTGCGCGCTACCGCGTCACGGGCGTGGACATTTCACCGGAGATGATCCGCCAGGCACAACAGAATGTGCCGAACGGCGACTTCATGTGCGGAGACATCATGACGGCCACTTTCCCTCCCTCCAGCTTCGACGCAGTGGTAGCATTCTATTCGATATTCCACCTGCCCAGAGCGGAGCACCCGGACCTGTTTCGGAGAGTGCAACGGTGGCTCAAGCCAGGCGGATACCTGCTCTGCACCTTGAGTCACTACAGTGAGGAGGGCTACACGGAGGATGATTTCTTCGGAGAGACGATGTATTGGAGCAACTACAGCCTCCGCGAATACGCCGAGATTCTGAACGAAGCGGGATTCATGCTGCTTGAGACTAATTCAACGGGTTCCGGCTATGAAGAGACAAGCGAGGAAGTCAGCGAAGACCACCCGCTGGTACTTGCGCAAAAGCATTGACAGGCGAGTCTGGGAATGCCCTCTCAGCCAGTTGTACTTTAATTGAAATTCAGTCGGAATTTGGGGGATTGACTGGTTGACGGCTGGCCTGAGTAAGGCTAGAATCTCGCTATCTGCTCGCAGACTTCCACTGATGGTTGAAAGCGGCACGATACAGATAGTTTCAGACAGAGCGTTGAGCGATAGCGAGGTAGCCGGTCATGGCCAGTTATGAGCATCTAAAGAGCCGCTTGGACAACGGTGGCGTGGTCGTTTTAGATGGCGCTATAGGGACTGAACTCCAAGTGATGGGCGCGCCCATGGACCCGGCCTCATGGTGCGGCCCTGCCAATTACACGCACCCGGCAACGGTGCGCCAAATGCACGAGCGCTACATCCGCGCGGGGGCCGACATCATTACCACCAATACGTTCAACACGCTCCGACCCGCGCTGGAGGCTTCCGGTTACGGTGCGCTGGTGCGAGAGGTGAACGTTCGCGCCGTCGATGCCGCCATCGAGGCCAGAGACCGGGCCGCAGATGACCGGTCCGTATACATC
>VXOZ01000260.1 GCA_009839775.1 Chloroflexota bacterium
CGGCGGCAGCGGGCGTTCCGTCGAGCGTCCAGACCGTCATCTGTGGGTCGGTGTTGGTATCTACGTCGGGGTCACCGGCAATGGCTCCGGTATCGGAGACGGTGGACTTGCTCAACGTGACGGACCAGTCACGCGACTTATTATCGGCACCCATGAAGTTGTCGATGGTGCCCGTGATCGTGTCGTCATTGAAGTCGGCCTCGAGCGTCGCCCGCGCGGTGAAGTGGCCGGCGTCGTTCGTTCCACCGGTCATACTGTGGAGCGCGTACTTGCCGGCAGCGCCGCCCATGTAGGTCGCCGTTCCCCGCAGGGCCGTGATGCCACTGGCGGCCGAGACGGCACCCCTGTCATCCACAAATGCGCTCGCGGTGAAGGTCTTGCCGTCTTCGGACTTGTGGATCCACCAGCCGTACGAGGAGTAGATGGCGTCCGGCATGTCCATGAGCCGGGCATCCTTGTCGGTTGCCTTGAACGTCCAAGTTCCGTTGCCTAGGGTGAAGCCATCCTCGGCTACGGTGGAGGAGCATGTCTCGCCGCTGGCGGGCGTGCAGTAATAGGTGCCGGATACTCCGTGATAGCTGCCGGGAATCATCACCCTTCGCTCGTTACTCCCCAGCTTGAACTCTTTCTTCCCGGCAGACTGGTCGAATCTCGGGCTTTCGACTCTGCGCGCGACGTCTGCTCCGGACGTGTCGATGGTCAACTCAGTGTTGGCGCCGCCGACCTCCACGGCATTGTACGGATATGTCGCCGAAAACTTTGCCCCCTCCGTCGGTTCGCCGACGTTCGAGTAGATGTGGGCTTCGTACGTGCCGTCGCCTTCGGGCTCTGCCGTGAGTCTCACGCCTGTCCAGCCGTATCGGGTCTCGAGCGTCGTATCCTTGTCTTCCGACAGTGGGACGGGTGTGGGCGTGTTGGTGCCGTCGCCGATGCTCACCTCGATAGCGGAGTCACCTGCGTTATACCCGGCGATCCGATCATTGACTGCCGGGGTGCCAGCGATGCCCACCGGCCCACTAATGCCGTCATACAGCTTCATGGCCGTCGCCATCATATCCGCATTCCCGGACTTGGTATTTTCGTTCTCGTTTTTGTCGAAGACGTCTTGCGCCATGCGGATCGGCGTCGCCGCATTGTCCGCCTCTCTCTGATACGGAGCCTTCTCCGCGTCGGTCAGGTCCATGGCCTTCGAAAGCTCATCGTTCAGATCGTTGCGGGCCTTGTTGGCTTTGTCGAGCAGCGTCTCCGTGGGCGTCTGGCCGGAAAGCGCCGCGAGGGCTGCCTGGAGCTTTCCGGAAGCACTCATGAGTTCTCCCATCTGGTTTTCCCGGCGCATTTTGGTGTCGATCCCGCCCTGCGCATCGTCCACGTCATCCACGGCGTCGTCCAGTTGCGTCTTGTACATGGCCTTGTCCGCATCGCTCACGTCATCCGCGGCATCCAGCGCCTCTCGAAGCGAAGCGATCGCCCCTCGGGCGGCGTCAATCATCGCCTGGGTCGACAGGTCGGACGTGTCGATATCACCGGCGGCTTCCGACAGCGCTATTTTCTGCGCCGTTTCCCGGGCCATCGTCGCGATTGCCGTCACGCGGGCGTCGACCGCTGCCTGAAGCGCATCTCCCTGTGCGGCAGAAACATCGTCCTTCACCGCATTGTAAGCGGCCTGGGCGTCTTCCGCCGTGGCAGCCGCCGCGATGGCCGCGAGCGCCATTCTAACCGTGTTCTCTGAGGGCGTCAGGCAGGCGCCATCCACCCAGTGATTGCCCGCGTCCGCGCACATCTCTTCAGCCGTCGGCGGCATCGGGGCAGGCGGCTCCTCAGTTGTGCCGCCGCCGCCTCCGCAGCCAGCCAGCGTCAGCGCGAACACCGCCGCCAGCGCGAAAGCGTAAAACTTACTTGAGATAGTCTTGATTTCCGGCATTGCGTTTCTCCTCTTAAAATAAAAATCTTCCACTGCCCTAAAAGTCGGGCCATTGTCATCACCACAAAGAGTTTCTTGGAAGGTGTTTCCGCCGATTCACCCAACCGAGTTATTTTATTTGGCGGATAACCCGACAATTTAGGGCAGTCCTTGTAGCGATAACTAGTTGAGTATTCCAAAGCTCCCTGAAAAAGTCAATTGCAATCTGGCATGGAAACATAACATATCAATACTCGGCACTCGCGTTCGTTTATTCGCATTCTCCAAGTTAAAATCTCTCCCTTATTAGACTTCGCAAAACCTATCTTGTTATTAATAATACCACATAAATCTTCCCCAAAGTGAATTGCAATGTCAAGCGGAAAAGTGCCAGAAATTTTGATGAGGGCTATTTGGATTTGTTTTCGAACAAACAAAACTCGGCGCTAGCAGCCTTTCGGACTTAGGCCTCGTCCTTTATATTATAATAGAGACTGTGAAAGTATTCCCACGATCGCAGACATGCGAGATTTCCTCAGAAAACCTAGAGTTACTCTCAAAAGTTGTGTATGAGCTGAATTGAAGAAGGCGGCGCATCCTGC
>VXOZ01000198.1 GCA_009839775.1 Chloroflexota bacterium
GTTACGTACCCTGCATTGAGCGCAAGTGTACCCCGCTTGCTGGCTGCGGGCAAGTTGGCTTAGGGGCGGTAGCTAGATTGTCGAAAGTGCAAGTGGCGAGTCAGTCTGCAGGATTGATTGCCATGCCGGTGATGTGCGCCGGCCGCCCTCGACCGTCACTCCCGCGAAAGCGGGAGTCCATCTTGGCAGAAGTGTAAGGCAATCCTGACAACTTGGTCTGAAACTAAAAGAGTGCCCCCGCTGGCTCTCGACCGGCATTCACGCGAAAGCGGGAGTCAATCTCTACAGATAATATGCATTTCAGCTTGCTATGGGGAAAGTGTGCCCAGCGCTTCAGCTCAAGATGCTGGATTCCGGCTTTCGCCGGAACGACGGAAAATGGCGCGGCGCATCTTCGTTGTTAGAGGGAGGTTGGAGCGGCAAATCCAGCCAAGAATTAGCGCCCACCGCGTGGATTCTGTCAGACCGCTTCCGCCGCTGCTTTTCGTTCCACGCCTAGGATGTCGCCCAAAGCAGGAAGGTAGTCGTCGAGGTATTGCAGCGCGAAGACCTGCGCCAGGTGGTGGGCGACGCGCGAGCGGAGCAGCGTCATGTCAGCCGTGGTGGCCTCTTGCGCAGATGACGTTTCCTGCAAATCGGGCCTCTCCCGTGCAATGGAAACCCCCTGCGCAACAGACAACTCCCGTGAGACCGACGTCATCATCACCGCCGGCATGCCACATGGCACGATGTGATTGAAGTAGCTGAGGTCGGTGGTGACGTTCAGGGCAAAGCCGTGGCTGCTGATCCAGCGACTGAAGCGCACGCCGATGGAGGCGATCTTGCGGTCATCCACCCACACGCCCGTCTTCTGTGGGACGCGCTGCGCCGGTATGCCGACCTCCCGCAGCGCGTTGATAAGCGCTTCTTCGAGGTTGCGCAGGTAGCTGTGGACTTCACGGCCCCGCGGCCGCAGATCGAGAATAGGATACCCCACCAGTTGCCCCGGTCCGTGATAGGTCGCCAGCCCGCCGCGGTCTACCTCAATCACGGCCGCACCGAGGGATGCCAGATGCTCCGGCGAGGCGAGCACCTCGTTCTCGTCACCTCTGCGACCAATTGTGTACGTGTGCGGATGCTCCAGCAGCAGCAACACGTCGGGAATTGCACCGGCATGCCGCGCCGCAACCAACCGCCGCTGCAAGTCCCAGGCCTCACGATACGGCACCGTGCCCAGGTCTACCAAGGCGCAACTGTGATCCTGTCCTGTTGTCACAATTCCTGTTGCTCCAGCGTCTCTACGAGCGAGGGCAGGTCCGCTTTTACCGTCTGCCAAACAATGTCATAGTCGATTTTGAAGTATTCATGTACCAGTTGATTGCGCATGCCAATTACTTCTCGCCACGGGATTGCTGGGTACTCTTGGCGAGTTTCTGAGGATACCTGCCGCGCCGCCTCTCCTGCAACGCGCAGACATTCGACGATGGCGCGACCAACATGCGATCCGAGTCTAAGTCGGCACGATTCTTGCCTTCAGCAAAAGCAAGTGCTTCCTGCGCTGCTTCCAGCATATGCCGGAGCCGAGATAGGTCATCCGTATCCATAGACCGGATATGCCGAGGAGATTACTTCATCGCGAAAATACGGAGAAAGTCCGTTAGGAGTACGAATGTCAATCTCGTGCCCATCCAACAGCGGCGAAAGCTCCCACGCAATCCGCGCCAGGGTGAAGTAGCCCGGCGTCCGCCCCGGCTCGAACTCGACCAGCACATCAACATCGCTGTCGGCCGCGAAGTCCTCGCGCAACACCGAGCCAAAGAGCGCCAGCGTGCGGATGTGATACCGCCGGCAGACCGCGGCAACCTGCTCCCGGGGCACAGGAATCTGTGGTTTAGCCTGTACCTGCTTAGCCACTCTGCATCTCCTTCACGTCAAGGGCGTCGTTTGGCGCGCTGCAAGTAGGACTCTTGAACCTTGAACCGCAAGGTTTTCCTTGCCAAGCCAGCCACCGCCGCGACGCTTGGCAATTCAGAGCTTCTCTCCATTATCGCACGGCACAAGCAGGGGTGGGCTAATCCGAACTTGCTTTTAGCTGCTACGGAGACATCAGACACCGTGTAATTCGCCTTAAGGCCTGCGCTGTGGCGGCTTGTTCAAAGGGCAAGCTTGCGGCCAATGGCTATGAGGCGGTCCGCCTCGCGGTCGTAGGGAGCGCCGTGGATGCCGCCGTAGAGCTTCACGTCCGCAAAGCCGGCGGCGGTGAAGCGGTCCCTAAGTTCCTGGCCGGAGTAAACGGTGTGGTCAATCGTGTAGACACGCACGGTGTCGCCTTTGATGATCGTCCACTCCATGCGCACACGAGTCCAGTCGTCCAGGACTTCACGCCTATCGATGACCACGGAACCATCGGCATGCTTCCGCGATCTCGCGGCTTCGAATTTTCCGGCGACCAGTTCCTTGCCTACCACGTCCATGACCAGCGCGCCGCCCGGCCGCAGGCTTGCGTGAATGTTGCGCAGCAC
>VXOZ01000309.1 GCA_009839775.1 Chloroflexota bacterium
GTTGCTTTGTGCTCAATTACGACTTGGGCAAACCCGACGGGCGCAACTCCGCCGGCACATGGACCGAATGGGGCAGCATGATCGGCGTTCCAATTGAAAAGTAAGAGTTCTGACGTTTGAGACGAGGGAGAGTACCTGACGGCTTGGTGCCGTCGGATTGAAGAAGCGTGTGATTTGTTTTCAGCGAGGGAGAGGAAAGAGACAATGACTGGATCGATAAGGCCTTTTGCCGACTTCGTGACGGCAAGATGGCGAAATTCTGTTGTGCCAGTGCTTGCCGCCCTGCTTGTGGGTTTGCTGGCATCCGCCTGTGGCACGTACGTCATAGAACCGGAGGTTCCCGTATCCACTGCCAATTACGAAGTCTGGGCGATGGACCAGACCAACAACATCATCCACATCATCAGCCCGCAACTTGAGGTGATGGAGACGGTTGACCTTTCAGAGGCTGGGCTGGAGCGAACCCACTGGATAAACTTTACCAGTGACCATAAGTACGCTTGGATAGCCAGCACGGTCTCCGGCAACACCGCCGTGATACGGGCGGAAGACCGCAAGGTGATTGCCACCTTTGACACAGGCCCCGCCAGCCATGCCGCGGACATCTACCCGGACGACAGCGGTGTGCTCGTCTCCGTGATTAAGGCCGGGGAATTGGTGGAGATCGTGTCGGACCATGCCACGGAGACATTCTCCATAGGCCGGAGGCTCATAATAGCGGAAGACCCGCTCGTGAAGTCGCGGGCAGACGAGTTCCCCTCTGCCAATCCGATTTCGTCAGCATTCACCCAAGACGGGCGTTATGCATACGTGACCTTGGGTCCTGCCCTTGCTAACGGCGGGCTGGTCATACTGGACTTGGAGACCTTCACCTTGGTCAAGGCGTTCTCGCCGGAAGAAGTCAGGGTAAACCTGATGGGCGTTCTCTCGCCCGACGGCACCAAGATGTTCGTCACCGGGGGCTCGCGGGACGAGAAGAGCCTCTACTACGTGTTTGATACCGCAACACATGAAATTATCGCCAAGGACGCCACCCGTGGCGCCGAGGCGCACGGCATGGCGCTGACGCCCGACGGCTCCGAAATTTGGATCACCAACCGCTGGACCGGCAACGTCGGCATTATTAGCACCGAGTACAACGACTTCGTCGAGCGGATACCCTTTGTCGGTGAAGCGCCGGACCTCCTGGTCTTTTCACCTGACGGTGTCTTCGCGTTCATCCTCTTGCGGGGTGGCGGAGAAACGGATGCCGGCGCTATGGGCGGCTCCGGCGAACTGCCTGCCGTGGTGGTTGTGTCGGTAGAAACCAGACAGGTAGTGGACGTCCTGATTCAAGGTGAGCTTACTGATGAAGGCGAACTGCCGGCGCTGGACTACCACGGCATCGCCATCAGACAACTCTAGTACCAATTGGTTCGGACCAATTCGAGCCAAAGCGCAAAGGCCGGTCTCACATGTGAGACCGGCCTTTGCTATTGTGCCGGGTTGCTGCACATAAGGGGAACAATCTTGGTCACCGATGGTAGCTACACCCTTTCCGTTCATCTGCGAGATCCAGCCAATTGCCAGATGGCTGACGAGGTCGCACTCCAGCCCACCTTTCGCCACTTGGGGCGAGAGAAGATCGAACCTGCTAAAGATCACTAGTACCAATACGGGAGCCCGCTCGACTTCCCTTGCCTCGCCGCCTGTCGTCAATAGAGCTTCGTCAATTCCACGCCGGTGTAGTACATCTTGAGGATTTGGTCGTAGGTCTTGCCTTGCTTAGCTAGCACCGATACACTCCACATCGGCATGCCCCAGCCGTGCCCGTCTAGCGTCCGTCCTATGCTCACCGGGTCCGGCACGCTCACCGCCCACGGATGGTTACTAAACGACCGCGTTCTCCCGTCGGCCGTCGCAAAGTAGGCGGCGCGGATGATCTTGCCGTTGTACGTGAGCACCTGCCCTCGTGTCGCGTCGGCGGCCGCTTCTAGGTTCTCGCCCAGCGTCTCGCGGTAGTAGCCCAAGTACCATTGGTGGGAGCCCACGTACGGTTTATACTCCTTCTCCGTGCCTGCGGTGATGTCAAACGGTTCCTTGCCGCAGATACATCCCAGTCCCGGCCACTGCGGGTCCATGTGCGAGAGCGCGTAGGTGCGGTAGGCCACGGTAGCTGCCTTCAATCCTTCAAAAGGGAACGACTCCGGCTCTTCGCCAATACCCTTCACGTAGTATTCCATCGGCAGTTCATTGATGGCCCACAAACGCTCAGAATAGGTCGAGTAGCGCACTTCCACCACTTGGCGATATTGTCGAAAGTTGGGCAAGTCTAGCACGTGCAAAATGGTATTACCGTCCGCTACAAAACGCGCAAAAGTGGAGACTTCCGCCACGTTGCTGTTATTGAGCGTCAACCGGTAGCGTGACTGATCCGGGAGATGTGTCACCGTGACAACCTGGTCGGCCGTGAAGCTGCGGACTGTCCTCCCGTTCTCATCTTCAACGTGGAATCTGCCGC
>VXOZ01000030.1 GCA_009839775.1 Chloroflexota bacterium
CGTACACGAAGAGCACGTCGCGCGCTTGCGCAGCGCGCTACATCCCGGCCGAGGCGCTCGAGCAGGAGATCCGGGACGAGGTGCGCAAGGTGCTGACCGCGCCCGAGGTGGTCTTGCGCGAGTTGAGGCAGCCCGACGACTCCGCCGCCGCCCGCGAGGCGATCCAGCGTTTGGAGTCAGAGCTGGCGACACTCAAGAAGCGCGAGGAGCGGCTCGTCCGCCTATTCGGCTACGACGAGGTCGACGGCACCGTCGTGCGCGCCCAACTCCGCGAGGTGCAGCGAGAGCGCGAAGTTCTCAGCGCGGAGCTGGACACGCTCTCACGCCCAGCCTCGGCGATCGCCGCCGGAGTCGATGAGGACGGCCTCCGGCAGGTGTGTGCGTCGATCGCGGCGCGACTCGACGGCGCCGAGCCGGAGCAGTACGAGCGCGTAATGGAGGCCGTGCAGCTGAACGTGGTGGCAACCCGGGACGAGGTCACGGTCGAGGGGCTGCTCCCGACTGAACCTCCAGAATCCACCGAATCTCCCGATTGCCCGCCGGAATGCGCAGATTCTGACGAAAATTTATCACCACTGAACAAACATCGGCATGACGACGCGCTCGTGCGAAAAGGGCTGTGCCCGGTTCCAGGTGGCTCTCGCCTTCTAGAGAGCCATAAACGGGTTGTAGAGTCCGCGAGGTATGGGCGTAGGGAAGCCCAGCAATCTCCGAGAACTCGTCCAACCCTCAGGCAGGCGGCGGACCAATCAGCACTCGACGGATATTCTCTTTCATCCGCGCTCGGCGGGCATCGTAGAACGCGGGAAAGTCCTGAACATCCTCAGGAAGATCGTGCATGTTGTGGCCGGCGAGCCACTGGAGCCGCCCACTCTCGTCTGGGAATTGTTCCCGCACCCAGGCCATCGGCAGCGCGTCGAGCTTTTGGATGTTCTGGGTTCCCTCAAGCAGCTGCAGATTAGCCAGCCCGTTCATGCGATCCCGCACCTCCTCGATCTGCTCTGCGGTGAGCCCTCGGCGTTTCAGTGCGGCCGTCGAAAGCTGCTTCTTCGGGAATACGTGATCTACGTGAAACTCGTGCCGCACATCCACCCCTGCGTTTAGCAGCCCGAGCAGTGGAACGACGTTTCGCGAACCGTAGAGGGAGTCCGCCAGATCGTCGATCTCGTCATCGTCAAAGCGAAGCGACTTGCCCCGCTGGGCCATCGTTCGCTCGATGTCTGCAACCGGGAAGCCGGTGGCGCCGGACTCGCGAATCGTCGCTCGAAGCGCCCCTAGCAACGTGTCGAGCCCACTTCCCCAGACACCGGGCTTGAGAAGAGAGCGAGTCGCCCAGAGACGCAAGTTCTCACGATCGTCCCGGTGAACCGAGCCGGTCCGATAGCTGTTGCCGAGGGAGCGGTGCTGGACGTAGTAGGCGATTGGGAGCAGGACGCTGTTTGCCCTGAGCGTGTGCTCGGAGAATCCGAAGTCTGCGAGCAAGTGTGCGGCAAGGCGAAGTGCCGATTCGATGGATTCCCACCTCTGTTCGAGCACGGTCATGTTGTCTTGGTTGAAGTTCGTGACCCTGAATTGCACGGAGCCAATCTCACCCAGCATCAGTCCAGCCTTGAGCACGATATCCTTCGTGAAGGCGAACCCGTGGCCTACCCGGTTCAGCTCGTCAACGAGCCCCTGCACGGCCTCTCGTGCATCGAGGGATCTCCACTGCGCGGTCGCAATGCTGAGGAGAAGATCGGAGTAGGAGAGGACGGTGCCACCGCTGTTCACGCGAATGAACATGTTCAGAACGCGGTCGAGGTCCTTCTCCCCCTCCTCGAAGAAGTTGATGCTCGGGTCCTTTTGGGCGACGTCAAGTAGCCGCGAGACCGTGAGGAATGCTCGATCGTGGTCCGCTAGGCCAAACCGCTGAAGGTATCGCCACGCGTCAGGCGCGTCGTTCAGTCGCAGAGCGTCCTGGACCATGAACCAGTGAGCATCGCCCGCCTGGTTGTCCTGCTGAGCATCGGCGTCGGTCATGAACCGGAAGTCATGCTCGAGGTCGAACTCGTTCTCGTCAGCGGGCGCGAGCAGGTTCAGGTAAAGGTGCTTGGTGGGATAGGCGTCCGGGTTTGCGCGCCGCTTCCGCGGGAGCTTCTCGGCGTGACTTCCTCGCAATCCAATGTTTAGCGCGGTGAGCCGCTGCTGGCCGTCGAGGATTGCGGTGTATCGGCCCGGTGGAAGATCGAGACGAGGGGAGTGAGGCGCCTTCATCTCGTGATAGTTTCGGATGAAGTCGTAGTAGACGTAGTCGCTGGCACGCTCCCGGTCGACCTTCCAAAACAGGAAGGAGCCGATCGGATAGCCCTTCATTAGGCTGTCAAAGAGCGCAGCGATCTGGTGGGTTCCCCACACGAACTCCCGCTGGATCGCCGGGAGGACGTACTCGTGAGCCTGCATCCGCTCGAGCGCCGTCTTGACCGTGATCGGGGTCTGGAATGGCATTGTCTTCCTAGGGAATTGCGTCTGAGCGTCCGCTGGCGTTAGCTGCACGCACGCGATCCCGTTCTGGTGTGAGCCGGGACATCGCCGGTGTGCGCGGTGGTGATTGTAACTAGTTCAGCCGAATGGGTGAGCGTGCAGCAGAAACTGTTGGCCCCATGCGCAGGCGGTGAAGCCGCCGCAGACAGCAACGCCCACAGGCCTCCCGTTCAGTGCTGGGCTCAGCGGTATCGGGTCAGCATGGCCCGAGCTGGAAGCGACTGATGCCACTTCTCAGTCTGCTCGGCTCCGACCGCCTGAGCCGATGACTTGGCTCGGGCTGACGCATGTAAGAACCCTTCGGTCAGATCCTCTGCCTGGTTTGTGGATCGAGGTCCCCGCGGCAGCCCCGTCGTCGGCTTGAACCGGTAAGGGGAGACGGTGGGCTTCCCTTCGTCGATGGCAATGCCTCAGCGACCCGGCCTCACGCCGTTGACACAGAGTTCGACTGCAAAATACGCTCCGGTGCTACCATCGAGACACCGAGAGGGGCTCTCCGCACGAGGCCCTTCTTGCCTAGCGTTGTGTCAGTCTGGACGGTCAGTGTGCGCGCTCCGAGGAGAAGGCGGTCGAGAAGGCGCGCGATGTTCGCTCCGCCTGACATCAACTTGGACGAGGTTGCCTCACGGGTCAACTACGTAGGCAGCCCTGAGCACAAGGACTTCCCTTCCTTCGCCGGCCAGCCAAGGCCACGCGGTGACGCTTCGCTCTGTCCACGCGAGATCCGAGACGCCGCGGTCGTCACTGAGTGGCTACGCTCTGCCATCCGCAGGGGCTCGACTGGTGCCCCGTGGGAACAAGGCTTCCCTCGTTACGCTTGGCACAAGGAGGCCGGCACTGTATTTGAGGCTAGACTAGTAAACAGCGGGGACGGTTCCTATAAGGGGTACCCCCTCAACGAGGACGAATGGCCTCCAGGCATAGGGGAGAAGTATGACTGACGAGGTCAGCTTCGATACCGAGTGGCAGGACGGCGATGGAATCGCGGGAGCGGAGCTGGCCGCAACGTTCGCGTCCCTACGAATCAGGGTCCACGACGATGTCGTCACGCGATTGCTTGATAGGCGGGCAAAGACGGTGCGCGACTTTGCCTACGTGCCGCTGTACCCCCTAGCCGAGTGGCTGGTGGCCAACTGGTGGTTCTTGGCATACGAATTCGACAACCCGGACAAGGACGCCGACCCAGACTTTGCCCGGAGACATGCACTACGCACGAACACGGACGGCTATGCCTTCCCTGGCCTGGTAGTGGTTCCTTCCGGTGGGCGCACGCACGTCAGTTGGGGCGGCGAGCCGTCTCCATGGACCAAGATCGATTTCCTGGCCCGTGGTCAGGCGTCAGTCAGTGGGAACGCGTTCCGCGAAGCATGTGCCGACTTCATAGACGGCGTTGGCCGGAGACTCCTGGCTTTCGGCATACACGACACGTTCCTTCAGGATGAGTGGGCAGCAATCCGAGGAGCTGACGAGGATGAAGTGAGCTTCTGCCAGACCGCCGCAGGGTTGGGGTGGGATCCATACGAGCTTGACGACCAAGAGCGACAACAGGTCTCTGAGGTTGCAGACAAGCTGGGGCCGTTACGCGGCGAGGCTGTACCGGTACTGGACACATCCAACCCCCTCAAGGAATGTTCGACCATCATCTCTTCTCTTGAAGCGGCCAAGGCCACCAGTCTTGAACTCGGACATCTCGGGGCGGTGATCAGAAGGAGGGAGGCATCCCACGGTCCCCCTTGGGATCGTGGCTACGACCTGGCACGACAGTTACGAGCCCACTTGGCCTTGGATGGCGAGCCCATCCCTACGATGGCGTCGTTGGCCCGCGCCCTGGACGTAGATCCCCGGGCCTTGCAGCGAGCAACACGACCTCTGCCTACATTAGAAGGCCTTCGGCTCGTGGATGGCGTCGTATCGGGGGAGGACGCCAACGTTTCGTTCGGCCTGCAAGCGAGAGGTGCACACGGCCGACGCTTCCTTTTCTGCCGTGCACTCGCCGAGGCACTTGCTTCTGATGGGGACGCGCTGATCACACAAGGCCGGACCGAGCGGCAGCGATCTAACAGGGCATTCGCGGCGGAGTTCCTCGCTCCTTCCTCAGGTTTGCAAGAGAGGGTCTCTCATCCAGTTGTGGGAGGCGACGAGGTAGGCGAATTGGCAGAGGAGTTTGGCGTATCGACGATGGTGATCAAGCACCAGCTCGAGAACCAGGGAATAGCCCTCGTGGCGGAGGCCCTGTCGGCGACCAGTGCTGTCGATCCGCTCGGGCATCGAGGTTGGGTGCCTTGAGCCTTCAGGTGCCGCCGTGTTGACTCCACCGCATCTGCGGGGGCGAAGGCCATTGACTAAAACTGCGCGCGCTCGTGCGGCCTCCGTCGCCTCAGGTGACGGTGATCAATCTGCGAGTGCCTTCAGCAGCGCCTCGCGTGCGTCAGAGTAGTAGAGAATCGTGAGCTTCGTAGCCATCTCGTCGGAGAGGTCGTTCAACTGTTTCCGGGCCGAGATTGGCACTAGGAGGGCACTGGCGGCCTTCTCGACGGCCAGTTCGGCGACCCTCACAGGGTCGTAAACCGGGTCGATCGCGCCACCTAGGTTGAGTCCACCCACGGCGACCAAGCCCCCGCGCAGGCTCTTGCCGAGCAATGCACTGCACAAGGCGAGTAGCGCCGGAAGCCCCAAGAACGCCCCGCTGCGGGATGCGTCGAAACTGCGAAGCTGCACCAGAAACTCGTGCGCGCCTGGGTTCCGGTCGCCGACGAGCTCGTTGGCTCGCGCCATAAGGTTCCCTTCCGCGTAGCGGACGCTTTCACGGAACGGTCCCGGAGCTGGGACGTTCGTGATCCGAACACCGGAGCCGGGGTTCACGTTGACGTCGATACGATAGAGGCCGGCGTGCTCATCGGGTTGCCCTGGGCTGATAGCCCATATCTGTCCTGCTGGCAGCGGATCCTGTCCCACAGCGTCGTCACTCTGGATTTCCGGGGTTGCGACGAATCGTTCAACTCCATCCTCGCCGAGGCTGTAGCTGAAGTGCGTGTTCCGGAACTCCGCGCTGCCGATGCGCTTCTGCTGTTCCTTGACGCGTCGCCTGCACTCGATCGCCAGTCGCACTGCCCAGTCGATGTCCTCATCAGGAATATCCGAGTTGTTGGCCGGATAGAGGAGCTTCAGAAGACCGTCGACGGTCCGATGGACTGCGCCGGCATCGCGGCCACTCAGGGCGCCACCGAGTCGCAGCCGCGCCTGTACCTGGGATAGGCGAGATTCCGTGCGTAGCAAGGAGAAGCACTCAGAGAGAAAGTCATTGACCAACCCGAAGTGATCGGTGAAGAGCTCTTCCTCCATCTTTGGGACGTCCCAGCCAGGCAAGTAGGCATGCACCCGATCCATGAATGCCGTGTCGTCCCGCATATCCGTTGGCAGGGGCCCGAACAGGTGACCAACTCGCTGCTGGTGCCCCACATCAACCTCAAAGTTCCCGACGAAGACCATGCTGCCGGAAGCCCGGATACTCTCCCTTCCTCTGCTGAACTCGCCCGACTCCATGTAGCCCTTCATGATGTTGACGCCATCCCTCTGGTCGAAGGACACGCCGGCGATCTCGTCGAAGCACACCACGTCGTACTGGGCGACCAGTCCGCGCTGGCCGGTCGAGTTGTTCACGAACATTCTGGCAACGGTGGCCTTGCCACCGGAGATGAGGTGGGCGTACGGCGAGACCTGCTGGAACAGATGTGACTTACCAGTTCCTCGAGGGCCGAGCTCTACGATGTTGTAGTTCCGCTGCACAAACGGGACCATGCGCAACAGCAGCAGGTCCTGTGCCCTCTTCGAGAACGCGAGGGGTTCGAGCCCGACGCTGCGAATCAGGAGTTGCTTCCACTCGTCGACGCTGAACGCCTGTCGACCCATCGCGAAGTCCTCAAGGACCCCTCGCTTCGAGAGTTGGATTGGTCGAAGCGTCCGCACACCGAAGGGTCGTCCGCCCTTTTCCTGCGCGACTGTCGCGTCGTACTCAAGCTGCACCTCCGCGTAGAAGCCGCCTGTCAGCATTCGTTCGTGAGCGGAGACGAGATCGGCGTCCACACGAACGTCGCTGAGGTGAAGGCTCGGCAGCGTCACTTGGTAGGAGTCGGTTTGGGGGTTGAGTCGCGCCGTGACGATGTCGATAAGTCTGACGTTGCCCCGTTCCCTTGCCCGCGACTTGAACAGCTCTTCCTCTCCTGGCCGCACGGTGCGATCTCGCATTTGCAGCTCGACGATGGCGAGACCCTCAGCTATCTCCGCCTCGTCTGTGCTCGAACAATAGCGACCGAGGAGGAACTCAGACACGTACTCGGGCACCGGGTAGCGGCCCTTGAAGCGCCGGGCAAGATCCTTGCGCACGACATATCCTGGGAAGGACTCCGCGGCGATCTCGTCCAGTCGGTCCAGCGCCTGCACCATCGATCCTATTCTCCTCCGACGATAGTGCTCGCTTGCGCCACAACCGCACCGTTCTCATCCACGACCACGACAACAGCTCCCGCCCCTTGGTGCTCGTCGTCCTGAATGAAGAGTGCAGCCGAGCCGTCGCGAGTCAGCATCTTCCCGCTGTCGGCGAGAGAGCTACCCGAGTCCCCCGCTCTCCTCCGAATGTCGACCCGCATGGCCGACAACCCGTTCTCTATCGTCACATTGCAGCGTAGGCCTCGCCAGACGATCTGGCCGACCGACGGCGCGGCCCCGGCTGTCGACGCCGCGACCGAGACGACTGGAATAACGCACTCCTGTGGACTCACGCCTCCATGCTCGTAGTCCTTGCCTGCCACGAAGCAGGCTATGCCAGGCGCGGCCGCGAACTCGACACCCGGGTTCCACCGCCACTGGAACCGGGGTACATCCACTTGCGCATCTGCCTTGACGAGCGCGCACCGACCCTTCCGCAAGACTGTGAGGTGCTCGGGCAGGTCCGCCTTCGGCAGCCCACCCGGGAGCAGCAGCCAACCGTGGTCTGTGACGACGACTACGCGCTGCCACCCGTGCCCCAATAGACTCCCTATACGGAACGCGAGCTGCTGGATCTCCCCATCTACTTCAGAAGCGAGACTGGAGCCTCGGGCGTGCCCGCGTTGGTCGATCGTCCCGAACTCGGTCCACGCACAGCCGGACGGATCGCCGAGTTCCTCCGAGGGCAGGACCTGCACGTCGGCAGCCTCTATCTCTGCCCGGAGTGACTCCGTGGTCATCTTTGACCCCGTTGAGATGCGAGTGGGCTCCAAGGCCGCGGGGGACTGCCCTGAGAACGAGTGGGCAGCTGGGGACACCGCAGGCTTGCCAGTCATGGTGACACTGGGTAGCGCAGCGAGTGCTGGTGTCACGGCGCAATCAGAGCCAGACGCTCCAAGGACCCTCGCGAGTTCCTTCGCCAAGTCGTACCTGAGCCCGTCCGTGAAGAGGATGCAGGTGCCTGGAGTCGGAACTGGGGGGGCCATCGCGACATAGGCTGAAGGCTCCGAGGAGATTGCTCCTTGGAGTGCGATAGCACCCTTCTCCAGCCAGGGCCGATACAACGTCCGTAAGACCCTCCTGACAACGGCCACATCGTCCGGACTAGCCACCTCGGCCAGCGCTCGGAGAACCGCCCAGTCGACCTTCCAACCACCGTTGGCGTAGGAGGCGAGCAGCTCCTGCACTGTTGATCCTGTGAGTGGCCTGTCACACTCGCGAGCCAGTGCAGCAAGGTGTTCAAGTGAAACCGCGAGGGGCGAGCGGCCGAGACTCGACCAAACCGATACTCGCCTCCCCTCATGCTCCTGCTCCAACTCCAGAATGCGGCGGCGTGCCGACTCCGGGTCGAGTGAGGCTGCCCTCGACAGCCCCTCGCGCAGACCCGCTTCCGCCTCTTCGTTGTCCTGTGGCCATGAGTCGACATGATCGACGAGAGGGAGCAGCTTCTCTGGCCGGGCCTGCCTTAGTCTCTCTTGCAACGTGGTGTACCGGGCCGGCGCCTCTTCGAAGCGCCGCCACACGCCATCCCACTGACCGTTCCTCTGCCCGAGAAGCCGCGCCGCCGCGATCGGTCCATCGGCGTCCGGGTCGAATTCATACCGAGTCTGGCAGACCTCGACGAACGCACTCCACTCCTCGGCAGTGACCCCCGCGCGCATGGCGTCAGGGTCGGACAGCCAGTCGAGGATCCTGCGGACCTCGTCGGGGTGTAGCAAGCCGTTTAGGAAGGGCGCCCGAATTGGGGCCTCTGCACGCAGGGCGCCTACCGGCTGGTCCGCCAGCCTTGGCAACGAACGCCGCAGTGCTTCTTGAGAAGCTCCGTCCGCGCCCACATCGAGCCCTAGGCCATCCCCCCTGTTCTGCAGGAACGCAGCGATCGTCCAGTCACGTGCATTCGTCTGCGTCCACAGCACTCCCCGGTACTGGAGTTCCGCGAGCGGCTGCAACTCGCGCGGGCACGTCTCCGTGGCTCGAACCATCTTCCGACTGACTTGAGGCAAGTAGAGGATCGGCGTGACCTCTTCCGGAGGCGCGTCCTCGATAGTTCGGTCGACGATGCAGCGGAGCCAGTACGCAGGACCGCGGTGCGTTTCCGGCTCGTAGCTCCCCAGGGTGAACACAGGAACCCGCTCGCGAATTCGGGGAATCAACTCCTCCCATTGACGCTGCTCGTCAGTCCACAGGACCGCCGCAGGTGGTGCTTGGTCTTGCTTGTTGTAGCTTCCGGCGGCCTCGAGCGCCGCGACAAGCGCGTCCAGGAAGGTGTGCGAGGGGGTGACTGACTCCTGGGTCACGGCCCGGCACCCTCCTTCGCTGCTCGCTTCTCGGCCACCGTGTGGTGGGAGTCGTTCAGGCGCCCTGTTCCGTCAGGATTCAGCCCGCGGTCCTTATTCCACTTCACATTGACGCGCCGCCGTAGCACGCCGGCCTCGATGAATGGACGAATATTGATGCGGACTCCGTCATTGAGATCCGGATCCCAGCCGATCGGCTGTTCCGCGAGCGACTTCCAGCGCACATAAATGTCGTACGGCGGTTCGCCGTCGCGGATGGCCTCGAGTTTCCCTTGCAAGCTCAGAGCTGCAACTAACCTCGCGTCGGCGCCCGGGATGCCCGCGTCCCGATCAGCCCGTTGAGCTCGGATCCAGCCGCCCAGATGTGTGTAGATCAGCCTGTTGAGCCGGGCAGTGTCCAGCATGTGGTAGTTCGCCAGGACACCGAAGCCGTCTCGTCGACCGTCCCAGATGTGCCAGACAAAGGGACGCTGCCGGAAGATCTGCACGTGCTGCTCAAAGAACCCGTCCACCAACCAAGCTTCGAGTCCCTTGCCGCCGAACCCCGCGTCGAGCAGCAGCTCATCCTGGACCGCCGCTGTCCACTCGGCACCGTAGGCGGTCGCCAGGACGGAACGAAGTCGTTCTGCTGCTGGCTCCTCACCCCCGATCGGAACGAGCGGGAGGAGTCCGTCCTCGTCCACGAGAGGAGACAAGGCGTCGTCCACCTGCTCTGGCCAGCGATAGCCAACGAGTCGGGCGACCGCGACGTGGAGCGGCTCCGTGCTATCGAACGGGTCACCCCTGAAGACCCACTGCGTGGGATCGTCCGACGACGGTTCAGGCATCGGACCGGTACGCTCCGCCTCGGCCTGCCACCTAGAAAGATCGAATGGCACCTTTGTGAGGGTGGCGTTCGTGACGTTCAGCTTGGCATCGAGTGCGAATACCGCTTCCCTGTACTCATCAGACGTCAAATACGCCCACAGCGCCGGAAGGATATCGGGGTTCTGGGGTACCACCGCAGCCATGTTCGTGTCGAAAAGTCCCCCTAGGTAGACAGCAGCGGGAAGTCGCCCCATCTGAGTGACTGCGACGCCTGACCGGCCCCACGCAGAGTGCCCCCTGATTGCCGCGAGCTCTATACCATCGTCGGCCCAGTCCAGAATGTGCTCCAAGCCGCCAAAGGGCTTCGTTTGCTCAACCGGCCCCTGAGAGCGTCTCCACCTCTCGTCGATCGAGGGGATCTCCCAGAAGAACCGCTGGAATCTCGGGTTGTCGCCAGTCGAGATACCTTGATAGCTGTCGGCGTGAAGCTCAAGAGTCGGCCCTGTGGCCAACCCAGTAAGGACCACGCGGGCATCAGGGTGCTGTCGCTGTTGGGCCTGCGGGACTTCTAGGAAGGGCTGATCGCGAAGCCAATGAGCCTTCTCCGACGGCGTCGATGCGTCGTCCGTATCGATGCCGAAGACGGCTTGATCGGGCCTTGGGGCCTGCGCATCGAGGATGATCAGCGCTGGCCGCACGACCTCCCCGGTGATGGTCTCAAAGGCGCCCGGTCCAAGGCGGCTCACCCATCGCCAGGTAGCCGCCTCGAGGTAATGCTCCCGCAGTGCCCGATAGCTCCGAAGGAACAGCCAGTTCTGTGGCGTAACGACAGCGGCGACACCTCCGGCCTCGAGGAATGCGATGCAGCGCTCCAAGAAGGCCGTGGCAATATCATCCTTCGACTTCGAGTACTGACTCGCGAGAAGCGACCTGAGGGTTTCGCCCTGCTTGTTCCGTGTCAGGTAGGGAACGTTAGTCGCGACGAGCGTGTACGTGCGACCGAGCAGGTCAGCGGCCCGGACCGCGCCCTCGACTATCTCTCCGAAGACCGCAGCGACTGGATCTTCAGTCGCGCTCCCCTTCGCGAGGGCCTCGCCCAGCAACGGGGAGATCTTCTCGAAATCTGGGTTGAACATGCGATCCTGGAGGGACACGTAGCCGGGATCGATCAGACTGCCCACGTCGGGAGCGTGTCGGAAGAGCCCGTGTAGGCGCTCGAGTGCATAGCGCAGATCCGCATCATCCCCGGCGAGCCGAGTCCACTCTTCTACGGTTCCTCGGAGCGGTGTGCCTGAGCAGGCCAGCTTCGGCAGCGGCAGTCGCCGATAGCCGCCGGACTTCCACGCGGCGAGAGCCAGGGCGAACGCAGCAATCTGTACACACCGAGGATCGAGCTCCAGACCAAAGAGGTTATCTCGAAGCACGGCATCTCCGGCCTCGGCGTCGCTGAGCCCTTCCTCCTCCATCCGCATCCTGCGCAACAGTTCAAAGGCGCTCACAAGGAAGTGGCCTGAACCGCAGCATGGGTCCATGACCTTCACCTCGCTGGCTCGTTGAGGCCAGCTCGCGAAGGTCCCTGTTGCCGGGGTTCTGTCGTCGAGACGTCGGAGATATGCCAAATCGTCAAGCAGTGGGCTCTCTGGACGCCGGGTCGCCCACCACGCGCCGAGGGAGTTCTCAAGGAGGAACCGCACCATGTAGTCCTCCGTGAACAGCTGCGAGTAAGCGGCGAGATCCAATCCTTCGATCTTCCGCCCGGCGGAGCTCACCTCCTTCTTTCTCTTGGACTGCCAGAACTGATAGACCCAGCCGAGGCCATCGTCTGAGGTGAACACTTCGCTCGGCAGGCTCTCCAGTATCGACTCAAGAGCCTCGTGGCCCTCTCGGGCCAACGGCACGTCCATCCCGGGATCGTCAATCCCGAAGATTCCTGGCAGCATCTCGGCGGCGTACCGAACTGCCAAGGCCCAACCGTCCAGCTCCCCCTGTTCAGCAGCGAGGTCCGCACATTCCTCCAATGTGACTGCCACACCATCGGGATGCATCAGAAGTTGGTTCTCGGCCAGAAATCGAGCGAAGAGCATGCGGTGCCAGTGCTCGAATGCCACTTCTTCGGCGAGTAGTTGCAGCCCTCGCTGCATATCCCTGTCGCCCAGTTGTCGCGCCCTTTCTCTGAGGACGACCCGGAGCGTCCTTTGGGCGTCGGAGTGCGTCGCGAACGGCTTGTTCTGCCCGACAGCGAGCCTTTCGAGCGCGGCGGTAGCCGCAAGCTCCGCTGACTCGCGAGCGCTCACTACGGCGCGATCGAGCACGGTGCGGAGGCTTGGTTCCAGTGCGGTCAAAGTTGCTCTCTCCGGCTAGGTGATGACCACTGGGGTCCCAGCCTCGATCTTCGCAAGAAGCTCTTGGCGAAACTCTGCGACGTAGGCCTCGACGTCGGCGACGGTCCTCAGGGTTGCAGCCCGCGGACGGAGGTTGACGGCGGCAGGCTCCGAAAGCTGCACGGCCTCCTCGAGGGCTCTCGCAGCACGGCCCGGCACGGCATCGACCTTGTCGTCCCAGTCTTCGAGCGAGGACGCCCGAAGAGAGGCGAGCAGGTCGTCGTCGGTTCCCATGTCGGGCTCAGAGGCTGGCGCCAGGTTGTGCTTCTCGATCAAGCGTGCCCGCACGTCCGCCTCGCTCTGTGACCACTCTTCCACCGAATCGAGCGACTCGATGGCCGCGCCGCGTGCTGCCTCGAGCCGCTCGTGCGCAGTTGATACAGCCTCCCTGAGACTAGAGCGCAGCTGACTGAGGAGCGGGGGTAGCGGATTCGGATCGCGCAGCAGGCCGCGTTGGTTACGAATCGCCTCAACGTGCCCCTTCAGCTCCTCGGATAGTGGGAGGGTCTTCGCCTGCACCAGCAGTTCAAGCAGCAGAGCCCACTCGCTCTCTCGTTGGCTGATCTTCTCCGCAGTGCCCAACCACTCCGCGTACAGCCCGGCGAGCTTTTCGCGCTCCTCATAGAGCTTCACGAGTTGCGCGTTCCCGGCAAGGGCGCGGATCTGTTCGACGGAGTCTCGCCCCGGAGGATCGGGCAAGGGCGGTTCGCCGCCAGCTGCCTGGGCGACCTCGGTAAGCCGGTCCAGCACGTGGAGCACCACTTCGGCCTCCGCACCAGGCGTCACCGGCAACCCGAGCTGCGATGCCAGCGATCTCACGCCGATCCTGTGCTGTGTCCCAACGGTGACGCCCTCGCTGAAGAAGTCGGACGCACTGATCAGCGGCCTCGTGATGCCTTGGGCCTCAATGGGCTGCCCGTTCCGACTCGCACGAATGAAGCCCGCACTAAGGAGGGCGACGAGCGCCCCGTCAACTGCGTCCTGAGGCCAACCGTAGGGTGGGGCCATGAAGTGCCGTCGAACTTCCAGCCCCTTCTTGCCAGCACCTCCAACGAAGGTGCGCACCTCCTGACTTACTGGGTGTTGATCTACGTCTCCGGAATGGCCAACGGCCGTCATCGAGTCGCCGGCACCTTCCGCGGCCCGCTCGAAGACTCTGTCCCACCCGGACCTGTCGGCGACGTTGAAGTTGGGGAACATCCGGGACAGGCTCGCTTCGAGAGCCTGCCGCACATGCCCGTCGAACGTTGCACCCGCGAGTTCATTGCCGCCGCCCTGGAAGACTCGAGCGTTCCGCACGATGTTGCCTGCGAGATCCGAAGTGCGGTCCTGCTCCAACTGAGCTCTGGCCGACATCGATTCACGGACCTCGATTCCGCCGATGGTCTCGGGCCTTGGACGCGTAGCGACAGCCTCCTCAGCCGCTGCCGCGCGCGCAATAGCCTCTCTCAGGCCACTCGCGTCGAGGCGCGGTAGGAAAACGTAGACCGTCGGGTCGTCGATGCCCGCAGCTTGGGCGTCCTCGCGTACCGCCTGCTCCGATACCGACCACTCGTCCCTCACCCAGACCGCGACATTGCCTGTCTCCGCTGAAGGGGCGTCGGACCCGAAGTGCAGGTCGAACTTCCGCGGTGTCCGAGTATCGCCATGGGGCAGCGTGATGGCTCCTAGGGCCGCTCCGACGGCCTCCCTCAGGGCCGTCCCACGTTCACTCGCGACTCTCCCCTCATCGTTGGAGATCCGCGCGTACCGTGCCCTGTAGTCGGTTTCCCACTCGGCACTCTCCTCCGTCTGGAGGCGGTACTCGTCATCGAGCCGCATCAGAGTGCTGTCTTCGACGAGACCGTCGAGCACTGCGGGAACTCGTTGCCGCAAGGCGTCGCTCCCGAGCACCAAGTCCTCAACGATGAGGTCTGAAAGGTTGCTTGCCGTGGCCCTCACGCCCGTCGCGGCCGGCCCTTCGGTCGGAAGCTGGCCGATGAGGAAGACCAACGCGCACAGCCGTGACCGCAGCTTGCCGTCTTCGCTCCCGTCGTCTAGCTCACGGATCGTCGTAGCCATGTCGCGTTGCAGTACCGCGCTCTGCTGCATCTCTGCCTCGAGTTGCCAGTACAGCAAGTCCCCGCGCACCACGCTTCCAAGGGGCTTGTCAGCTACTTCACGGGTAGCTTCATGCACTGCCCTCAACTGCGTCCGCAACTGCCCAGCCGCGCCCGCACTGTCTACAGCCCTCAGCACACGCTCCCACAGTCGGCGCCGCACCGGCAGCAGTGGGTAGTCGGAAACGAGATCTTGCTCGTCCCCTGTCCTCGGCCCAATCCGAGTGCCAACTAGGTGACGATCGATCTCGCCACTCGACGCATCCAGCACGCCCTCAAGATCCGTCACCCGATCAGGGGACTTTCGTAGGACAACTTCCCGAACCACCTTCTCGACATCAGAGTCGGAGAGGTCGACGCGAACAGAGAATCGGCCCTGGAGCTTTGACAACTGAGGTGTTGCTTGCAGGGCCGACTGCCCTGTTCCGACGAACAGCACATGGCTTCCGAACTGAGCCACGCAGGCTTCGACCACCTGCTGCACTTGAAGTGTTCTCACTGGATCCTCGGCGATGAACTGCTGCAGCTCGTCGAAGACCAACAGCGTCAGCGGCAGCTTGCCGGCCCTTTCCGACTTCAGTTCCAGTACCTCACGCATTGTGCCGCGCAAGTCATCGTCGGAGATGTCGTCAACGTTCGGGTACTGCTCGCGGAAGAGGGCTCGGACATCGGCAGCGCTGCCGGCGAGTCCAGGCATCGCCTCAAGCACGGCCTCCGAGAGAGCTGGCGAGACCCACATGTTCCGCAACTCTTGATTGATGTCCCTGCCGCCGGCAGTGACAGCACTCTCAACGGCGTCGAAACAACCTTCTTGCTTCAGCCACAGAACAAGGCGTGCAGCGGGGAATTGCTCAGGGAGTCCGGCGCTCCGGAATACAATCGATAGCAGCGCGAGGCGGATTGAGGTGGCCCCTGCACTAAGCGTCCCGGCAGCCGACCATAGGCCGCCCTGCTGCGCGCCCAGCCGCGAGAGCTCGATAAGCTGCGCTCTGGTGTCCGGTGGGAGTTGTGTCAGGGCACGTGCCCGGGCCGCATCCGGCAGTTCGACATCGCGCCACAGGTACTCGAGGACCCGCACAAGATGGCTCTTCCCGCTGCCATAGAATCCACTCACCCAGACAGCAGGCTGCTCGGGACGCGCGAGGCTATCAACGAACGACCACAGAATGCGTTGGAGACCCGCGTCATACTCACCATCGCAAACAAAGGACTCTAGCTCGTAACGTAGGACATCCCATTCTGCGGGCGTCTCGGGGTTGATTACCTTTGCAACACCAAGGTTGGGAATACTCTTGGTGGTGGGGTCATTGAGGAAGACCTCGCGATTCTTGATGTTCGACATCGATACCTGCCCCTAGGAGTGAGCCGTAATCGGCACAGCGAGGTAGTTCCACCCGTCGCGCGCGTCCAGTAGACGATAGTTGGACTCGTCGTATCGCCCGGGAAAGAACACGAGCAGCCAGCTCCGCATCGAAGGCGCTATTCGGTTGACGAGATCCGAGACGCGCACCAGGCCGAACAGTGAGCCGAGCCCACAGAGCGCGACCACTGTCTCCGAGTCGGCGTCCTTGAGCGTATCCTCCACGCGCTCGGCGACCGCTTCCGCGAAGTCGGAGAGGGCAAGTTCCATGTCCGCTGGCTCCTCAAAGTAGGCCTCGCGATAGTCGTGGTCAGCCATCCATTGAGCGAAGTCCTTCGTCAGGTCGAGTAGCCGCCAGTCATGTCCCGCTTCGCGGGTTGCAGCCTCGAAAGCGCCTAGTCGCAGGCGCAGCCGACGCTCCTGCATCGGGTCGTAGACGACAAACCAGACGCGCTGCTCTGGCGCCACATCCATTGGCCAAGGCACTCGCACGTGCCGCTCATACCTCTTCAGCAGGGCGTCAACTTCGCTCACCGGTTGAGCTATGCCTCCTCGCGCATCAGGTGGCTGAAGGTGATCTCGACGACATCACCCGCCGCTCGGTAGTCGATCCACCCCTCGCGCGATGCTCTCTCGGCGTAACGTCGCAGTTCATGCGGGGATGCATCGAGCATGCGAGCCCAGAGGGTGGAGAAAAGGGCTTGGCCTCGCCTCCCGCAGAGGTCACCCAAGAGCAGAGCATAGGCGACCGCAACCGGATGCGCTTCGGGACGGGCCCGCGTTTTCCTCTTGCGACCTTGGAGCAGTCCTGCCTGGGTCCATGAGGACGCGGCGTTGCGGCCAAGGCGCTGCAATGACTTGCTTTGGAATTTTCCGGGGAACCGCTGCTCTGCTTCCTGGGCGATCGCGAGGGGCGTGATCGTCGCGCCGGCAGGGTGGGCGAGGAGAAAGGGCGTGATGGCCCGCAAGATGGGATCTCTCGCGGTGGCGCAGAGGAGCGCAACCGATGGTTGAGCACCGCGCTCTGACGGCCAGATGTCTACGAGCGCGCGGAAGATCCGAGAGGCTGGGTCGAAGGCGTATAGCTCTCGCAGCCGGTCGAAGCTCATCCGGGCGCTCCTCGCCGTCGGTTTCGCGAGGACATTGTCGTCGACGATTGCAGCCTGGTATTGCGGAGGACTCGAACAGTCGGTGCACGCCGACAGCACCCCCCTGAGGTCCTCCAGCATCATTGTCCTACTGAGGTGTGTACCCGTCGGCTTGATACGGAATCCATGTATCTCAGCCAGCGAGGGAACATCCGGGTCCGTCATCCTGCCATCTCCCGCGGCCTCCGGGTTCAGCGTCTTGACTGAAGTGGAGCCCAGCGCGGCGCACCGCCGAAGCTGCCCGTCCTGAGCCCAGCAGTCCAGTCAGGCCCCGCCGGGCAGGGAGTATGTCAGTACCGCAGTCAGTAGCGCCACAGATCGCGGCCTCATCTTTCGTGGCTTCGGGACACCTCCATCCGCGCGTTAGGGCCGAGTGTGGGTGGCGCCGTTCGGAGGCCTCCGCCTAGAATTGCAGGAGAGAACGCCTTTTTCTCCTGCAAATCGGAGGTACTCACATGACCGAGCACCACATCCTCAGCTTCGGCGGCGGCGTAAACAGCGTCGCGCTTATGGTCCTGCTCCTGCGTGAACGCCTCCCGCTCGATGGAGTCGTCTTCGCTGACACAGGCGACGAGCTCCCGGAAACCTATGCCTACCTGGACGTTGCCCGGACGTACCTCCGGGAGCACCAGCTTGACCTGACGGTCGTCAGGAAGCGCAACGGCAAGTCGTTATACGAGACATCTTGGGACCGCCGGGTGTTCCCCTCGGCTATCTGGCGCTGGTCGACACGGGACTTCAAAGTGACTCCGATCCACCGGCACTACCGCAGCCTCGCCGGCAACGTGAACCAGTACCTGGCGATCGCCTGGGACGAGATCGAACGCATGAAGGACAGCCGAGTTGACTACGTTCGCAATCTGTACCCGCTCATCGACCGAAGGATCACGCGCGCAGGGTGTGTCGAGATCATTGAAGAGGCCGGCCTTCCTGTCCCGCCCAGAAGTGCCTGCTACTTCTGTCCGTTCAACTCAGTCGGCAGGTGGCGAGAGGTGTATCGAGACCATCCTGATCTGTACGAGAAGGCGATGGCGCTCGAGGAGCACTCGAAGCATTTCCCGTCCCAGCGCCTAACTGATCAAGCCTTCAGAGACCAAACTGAGGTCTCCCTCCGAACGCTCGCGCGGATGTTTGATGGTGGGGAGGTCATCCCCGTAGTCCCCGTGCCAGAGATCGAGCCATGCGGTGCCGAGTGCATGACATGAGGGCTGCTGACTCTGTTGGCCAAAGAGCCCTTCCAGCCCAGGAGCAGTCACTCTGCCGGCACGACACAGGTGCCGGCCTCACAGCCGACCGAGAACGCGCCCTCGCCTAAGGCATGTCACCCAGGCCGTCTGGTCTCAGGTGTTTTCGAAGCTGTTATAGGGTGTCTTCAGCTCCACGTGAGCGTATAGCTCGAAGACAGCCTGTTCTACGGGGTCCACAATCTCCACGGCGCGCACGGACATCTTCCTGACGCGGCGCTTTGCGCGGTCGAACAGGTTCCAGTACTCGTCGGCGGACTTGAATGCTTGACGTTCCTCCCTATTGAAGTGGGTGGGGTTCGCTTCGGGATGCCACTGCTGATAGGCAAGGTTGAACGCGAGAGTTGCGGACTCAGGTCCGTTAGCGGGCTGCCCGTGCTCGAGGAGGCGATCGGCCAAACGATCCGACCGCCCAACGTACACGGGTCTGTCATGTTCGTAGAGAATGTAGACGCCCTGGCGACCAGGCAGGCGACTCCGTAGCGATCTGCGTTGGGCAGGGGAGTCCATGTGCAGATACGCGGACTCAGCCAGCTCGCGCAGATACACGGGCAGCTTGGGGATAATGTCCTCGAATCGTCGATTTGCGATCAAGCCGTGCTCGGACATTGCTGCTACGTGTTCCTGAATCCCTTCCGTTGGATCACGGTACCTCCGGCTTCCCACGGACTCCCCATTCAGCCCTGACTTTCGCCCAACTGAACCGTCGGTGGACCTAACGCGAAGGTGCCCGTAGCCATCGTTACTCAAGGAAGGCCAACACACTAGATCGCGGGCAGGTGCTGGCCTTCGAGGGCGTCGGAAGGTAGCCGCCTTGCAGGTGCCTCACCCGCCGTCGGCCGGATCGGCGGACACGACGAGAGGCCCCATACACGGACAGGAGCGGGGACACCGCCGCAGTTGGCGATGCCCCCGTGCTCGTCCCCTAGGCGGCCAGCGCCCCCTCCCGCTCCTGCTTGAGCGCCCACTCGAAAAGGGAGAGCGTGGGAGCCTCGTCGCGGTGCCTGCGCGGCGGCTCCTCCGGCTCCCCGGCCATGAACTCCGCCCACGAGAACAGCGTCCGCTGCGGCTCGGCGTCCACGGCGTCCGCGACGCCCTCGGTGGCCACGGGAGCCCCGACCGCGACCGGCTCCGGCTCGGGCGCGCGCCAGCCCTCGTCGACCAGCAGCGCCTCGGCTTCCGCCGCGACCTGCCGCGCCTGCTCGAAGACCGACTCGACCGAGCCGGCGTCCTCCTCGCCCGCGACGATCTTCCTCGCCAGGGCGATCAGCAGGTCGTCGCCGTCGTCCCCGTAGGCGGCGAGGCCGTCCTCGGGCAGCTCGCCCTCGACGGCCAGCGACGACTGGAGCTTCTGCGCCACGAGCTTGAGCGCGTCGGCCTGCAGGGTGTTCCGGTAGGCCATGAAGACGACCTGCACGGGCTCGCGCTGGCCGATGCGCCAGGAGCGCCGTGAGGCCTGCCGCATGGTGTAGACGGAGTAGTCCGTCTCGTACCAGGCGATCGTCGGGAACTCCACGAGGTCGAGGCCCGTCTGCACCAGCCGGGGATGGCAGACGAGCACGTCGACGCCCTCCTCGACGCGCTTCGCCACCCACGCCTCGCGGCGCTCGGGCGGCACGGCGTCGGCCTTCATCA
>VXOZ01000123.1 GCA_009839775.1 Chloroflexota bacterium
TCGGAGCATGGGCCAAGCTCACACCGTTCCGCCGAAGCCGGCTTGAACGGGAGCTCGCGCGCCGCCTGGTGAAGCTGGGACCGCGCACACCGTCGGAAGACGAGTGAAACGTGCGAGATCGACGAACAGGTTCGATTAGCTGGCACCGGTAGGCTCGCCGTCGCGGAAACAAGGTTCACGCAGGCGAGAGGCCCGCTCGCGTCCACTCGATACGCTGCCGCCGCGCTTCTTCTTGGTCAGCTTCGGAGTAGCAAGTGGCCTTGTTCTGAGTTCGGGCTGCGAGCGTGCGCCTTATTCCGGAAACGGTGCCAGTTTTCAAAGATGCGGCCTACCAGTTCGGCTTTCTACGCCGCGGCTCACACGACATCATTGCTGAGACGTAGCGTCTCCCTGAACACCTTCGCCGGAAACGGGCGTATATGAACATCATGCAGTTCGACCAACACGCGTTACGATTCAACGTTGGTGGTAGTGAACTCAGAGAGCGTCCGCACGTTGGTTACCGTGGCCGCATTTTTTCCGGGACCGCCTGCAGAACTGCCTCAAGCCCGTCCCAGGCCTCCTTGTTCACCGAGAGCTCGATAGCCGCACCGGGCTCATGGAAATCCGGACCGTAGTAGTTCTTCGTGACCTTGTAGAACCCGAACGCCAAGTCGTTCCCGGAGCCGACGCATTCAGTGGCATCGATAATCCGAGACTGGAGGGCGGGCATGATCTCGCCCCCGGGCAGGTTGACCGCCGTGCCACCAAGCCGGTTGATGACTTCCGCCCTGAGCCCGGGTCTCCGCATTTTGAGGTCCTGGAAGTCCGAGAGGGCACTGATCTCCTTTTGGAAACAGCCTCCGAGTTGGATTTCGCTGTTCCCGGCCACGAATGCCTTGAGACCGAATTCGCCGTAGAATTCATCCCAATGGTCCTGGCCGCCGCCGTGGTACACTTAGGCGTTGTGCTCCTGTGGGTCCAGACCGCCAGGCACCGCGCCGAAGAACGGGATAGATGGATGCTTGTTGGTCCTGTAGCTCGGAGCCGCATGTAACATCTGCACCTTCCCTTCCCGGACTTCATCAAAACTCTTGAACGCAGGTACGAACTCCCCTTCGGCGCACAGCTTGACGGTCAGACGCCCTTCAAACGTCGCCGTAATCTGGTCGGCGAGGCGCTGTGCGCCGGTTCCCATCCCGGGGAAGTTCTTCGGCCACGTCGTGACAAGTTTCCATTCACGCAGTCCCCGACTGATACCGGGGGCTTGACCCGGCGTGCTGGTGCCTAGGGTCTGCTGTCGATCCTAGTTGTCGTTTTTTCCGCAATCGGCCAATTCAACCGAGGCACCGACGCTGGCGGCGCCCGAGAGAACTGTTCTGTGGTCCATCGCAAGAACTTCTTGAGCTACGTGGCCGCTTACCGCCATTGGGTCGCCTAGCGCCCGGTCAGGACATGGGCACCACCGACGGGCCAAGGACGATCTCCATAGCAGCGTTCGCGCCGCGCAGGTCCAAATTGGCCACCGACCCCTATGGACGGGGGCCTACAGGAATTCAGACCGGCGTCGCCATAGCTCGAATCACGTTTGCAATACGGTCAGCTTCCGCTTCGCTTAGATCGAACGGCAGCCCCTGTATATAAACGGTGGTTGCCTGCCTGATCGGGACCGGAACAATTGACTTAGACATCAGCTGAGGGGCGGTATTCGAGTGAGATGCGCCGCTAGAGCTCTTTGGTTGCTCGCGGCGCGCTGACGTTGCTGACTTAGGTTTGTTGCTTTCCCTTCTTCGCACAGTCGGTTTGAAGCCGAGAGGATTTTCGAGATAGTTTTCAAAATCGTCCACGGCTGTCTTGATTCGAGCTCGGTAGGTGGCCAAACTCGCAGGCGTATATCCCTTCCCTTCGAGGTTCTGGAAACGTGACATCACTTCATCCAAGTTCAGCTTTGTAACATCGTGCGCTTCTTCGTCGGAGAGAATTTGTAGAACTTTGCCGGCAGCAGCACGGCGAGCGTTGGCCGTGTTTTTGGCAATGAGCCCTTTGTCAGCCAAGTATTTCAGGAACTCGAGCAGGTTCGCGCGCGATCGTTCGTTAGACATCGTGTGTCCTCCGGAGATTTCTTGCATCCTATTTCGTCATTATGGACATGTCAAGACAGATTTGGACAATTCAATGGTGCTTGGACGATAATCCGGGGGCACGGTTGTTCGCTGCGACCGAATGGACCGGTTCAAGGTTCTCTGGTAGGACGGGACTGGTCTGGTCCTGGCCCCCAACGGTCACCCACTATCGAAGATCCACAAATTGCTGTCCTGAAACTTCGATCCCGACGCCGACGCAACCTGATCACCTCGGTCAACCAGACCCCCCAAGAAAAATCCAATTGGTCATGGGAGACGAATGAATGGCCGGTCCCGAAATAATTGAACATTTTCTCGGAGTGTGCGCCTCCATTAACGACCTGGCTATCAGAAAGGAAGAACTGACCAAGCGAGTTCAGGAACAGGAAACGACATCCTCCCAAAATGTGGGAGAAGCGATCAGTACCATGTTCTGGCTTGCAGAGGAATCTCCCAAGGTTCCGGTGAATATGGTGCCAAACGCCGCTCTTTCGCGCGCTGCTCGAAGCCTTTCAAGAAGTAAAACATGTCTGGATCACATCAGTGAACCTTCAGATGAAGGGAACTCACCCGAAAAACGCGAACAATTCCTAAGCGAGTTGGAAGACTCTGTCGAGCATGCGATGAGAGACTTCGGAGAATGGTTGCCTCTACTAGCGTTACGTTCCGGCAATATCGAAAATCTGGCGGCGCGAACTATGGCAATCAATGCAGCGGCAACCGCTATCTTGCAGGACGCACGGCGTCAGGCAGGAATCGAGTTGCAGGAACTGGAAAAGATCAAGCAAGCAGCAAGGGAAGCTGCGGGCGAGGCCGGAGCCGCTGAGTTTACCCGCGAATTTCGCGACGAGGCCAAGGAAGCCACAATACGAGCCTGGTGGTGGCTCGGTGTCACCGGAATTCTTGCGGTAGCTGCGCTGACGATGCCCGTCCTCATTATCTTCGGGGAGTTTGGAGTACCGCCGACCCAAGTTTGGGAGGCAGCGTACATTACAGGTTGGCGGGTACTTGCCATTGCCATCTTGTTTTACGCCGCGACCTGGGCGGGCCGCGTCGTCCTTGCGAACATGAACCTGTCTAGCGTGAACAAGCACCGCGGGATGAGTTTGCAGACGCTACAAGCGTTCCACAGAGCTGCGGACGATCCCGCCGCCAAGGATGCTGTCGTTCTTGAGGCAGCGCGCGCAGTATACGAGAACGTTCCAACCGGCTACATCGCGCGGCAGTCCGCCCAACAGGGTGGCGGTGCCAGGACGCTGGAACTCATCAAAAACGCCAATCGAGGCTCGCTGGAGAGCGGAGGCGGTTAGCTAGCACCGCAGGCGGACTAGCGTTTCTCCACAAACATCCAATAAGTCTCACCCGCCCTCAGTGAGGCACAGGCCACGATAAACGAGGCCGTTACCACGCTTCAGGGATCGAAGAGTAGAGCAGAACGTCCATGTCTGTCTCCATAGCCGCCGAGGCCGCCGGAAACAGGCACAAAAGGGAATCTTACAGGGCGGTAGCGAAGTCATATGGGTGGGTTGATGAGTTCCGGTAAGCTATGCAATAGCTGCAGGATTGAGGACTCCGTTGGCTGCTGCTACGGCCTCGGAAGAGATGGGCGAGAGAGAAAGACGGAAGAATGATTGCGGATCACCTAACCAGCATCGAACAGATGGAGGCGGATCTCTGGAAGGTGGCAGACACTCTACGGGCGAATTCGAACCTCGCGTCGAACGAGTACTTCATGGCCATTCTAGGCCTGATTTTCCTGCGCCACGCAACCAATCGCTATTACGCGGCTTTGGCAGCCATCGAAGCCGACAGGGCTGCCGGCAGAATGCCCAACCGCCCGCTTGTGGAGGCAGATTTCACCCGTCGTCGTGCCCTGATGCTGCCGGAGCCGGCACGCTACGACGTTCTGCTGAAGAGTCCGAAGGATGGCAGCCTGGGCGCTTCTGTGACTGCCGCCATGGACGCTGTGGAAGATCACTTCGCACCGCTCGCAGGGCAATTGCCGAAAGACTATGAGCGCTTCGAGGACGATGTTCTCGAGGCAATGATGCGTGCCTTCGATTCCGACGCATTACGCACAGCCTCTGGCGATGTGTTTGGGCGCATTTACGAATACTTCCTCGCCGAATTTTCGAAGCAAGGTGCCCACGACAATGGCGAGTTCTTCACGCCACCCGCCATCGTTCAGACCATCGTCAACGTGATCGAGCCCGACCACGGGGTCGTTTTCGATCCCGCGGCCGGTTCGGGGGGCATGTTCGTCCAGTCAAGCCACTTCATCGAAGGTGAAGGCCAAGACACCATGGAGCGGGTGACCTTCTACGGTCACGAGAAGAATGAGACGACAGCGAAGCTGGCCCAGATCAACCTCGCCGTGCATGGTCTGCAAGGCAGCATCCGGGCTGGTAACGAGGCCATCACTTACTACAAGGATCCGTACGAACTGGTCGGCCGGTGCGACTTCGTGATGGCTAATCCGCCCTTCAACGTGGACGAGGTCGATGCCGAAAAGGTCAAGGGGGACAAGCGGCTCCCCTTCGGCCTGCCAGGGGTCAACAAGGCGAAGAAGCTCTCGAACGCCAACTACCTTTGGCTACAGTACTTCTACAGCTACCTGAACGAGAACGGCCGCGCTGGCATCGTCATGTCGTCGCAGGCCTCCAGCGCCGGGCGGAATGAGGCCAAGGTGCGACAGAAGCTGGTCGAGACCGGCGCGGTCGACGTGATGATGGATATCCGCAGCAACTTCTTCTACACCCGCACGGTGCCCTGCCAGCTCTGGTTCCTCGACCGCGCGAAGGAGCGGGACGAGACCCGGCGCGACCAGGTGCTGATGCTCGATGCGCGCAACATCCATCGCAAGGTCACGCGCGCCATCTTCGACTTCAGCCCGGAGCAGCAGAAGAACATCGCCGCCATCGTCTGGCTCTATCGGGGGCAGACGGAGCGCTTCCTCGGTCTGGTAGAGGCCTACCTCGCGCAGGCCGTCGCGGAAGGCCAGGCGACCGACGAGCCGCTGGAGACGTTCGAGGAGGCGTTGGGCGCGCTGATCGATCCGGCCCAACCCTTCGCGACCCGGAGGCGAGATCCCGACCCGCTGGCGGAGACTTGGGAAGAACTGACCTTCGCGCAGGCCACACTGGCAGCCGACATTGAGGCATTCGGCGGCGAGGTCGCCGCCCAAGCCGACGATTGGGCGAAAGGCGGCAACGGACCGGGGCGAGACAATGCAGCGCTGCATACGGCGCGCGAGGGCTTGCACGATGTGTCGCAGCGGTGCCGGGACCTGACCAAACAGATCGATCTCGCCGCGAAGCTCGCGGGGCGCATGGTCGATGTCGCGGTGAAGGAGCTCGATGCGCGGGCGTCCGATCACTGGGCCAACGCGGACATCAACAAGGCGCGCAAGGCTCTGGAGGGCGCGCGGGCCGGAGCGGTCGAGGCACTGCGCCGGACGCGCTATTTCGTGCGACAGGCCGACTGGCTTCAGGAGCGCTTTCCAGATGCCGAGCTGCGGGATGTCGAGGGACTGGTGAAACTGGTCGATCGCACCGAGGTCAAGACGCACGAGTGGAGCCTGACGCCCGGCCGCTATGTCGGTGTCGCGCCCGAGGAGGACGATGAAGACTTCGACTTTGAGGAAGCGCTGCGGTCGATCCACGTCGATTTGCGCGACCTGAATGATGAGGCGGCGGGTCTTGCCGCTCGGATCTCCCGTAATTTTAGGGAGTTGGGAGTATGAGCATCCAAGAACTCACTCTCGACCAACTCGGCACGGTATCACGCGGACGATCTCGCCATCGTCCTAGAAATGCGGCTTTCCTATATGGTGGAGTTTATCCATTCGTTCAGACGGGAGACATAAAGAGAGCTGGGCTATATCTGAGTGAATTCGAACAAACTTACAGTGAAGAAGGATTGGCGCAAAGTAAGTTGTGGCCAGTCGGGACGCTTTGTATCACTATTGCTGCGAACATCGCGGAGACCTCGATACTAGACATTGAAGCGTGTTTCCCGGACAGTGTAATCGGGTTCAACGCTCATCGAGACAAGGCAGATACTAGGTTTGTGAAGTATCTGTTCGATGATGCACTAAAGGTACGATTTCGGTCATTCACCCAAGGAGCAGCGCAGGACAATTTAAGCCAAGAGAAACTCCTTTCGATCAAGTTTCCGGTACCAGAACCAATCGTACAAGAGAGAATCGCCGATATCCTTTCCGCCTACGACGACTTGATCGAGAACAACCGGAAGCGAATTGTGTTGCTTGAGGAGGCGGCGCGGTTGCTATACCGCGAGTGGTTCGTCCGCTTCCGCTTCCCCGGCCACGAACACGTCAAGATCACCGACGGCCTCCCTGAGGGGTGGGGGTGGAAGTCCCTCATTGAGATTGCTGAAGTGGTTATGGGGCAGAGCCCTAAGTCTGTCTATTACAACGAAATCGGTGAAGGCCTACCCTTTCATCAGGGTGTAACAGGCTACGGACAACGCTTCCTCACGGACCGCATCTACTCTTCGACGGTAACGAAGGTCGCTGAAGCGGGCGACATTCTTGTCAGCGTTCGCGCTCCTGTGGGGCGGATCAACATTACCCGAAACGAAATTGTTGTGGGACGAGGTCTCGCTGCAATCCGTTCGCGAACTGCACGGCAATCCTATTTGTTTTATGCGCTGAAGAATCACTTCTATGTAGAGGACATCATCGGCTCGGGATCAATCTACGCGGCAACGAACAAGAAAGAACTTGAAAGTCAGGTTCTTATTGGTCCTACATCACGACTGCTAAAGGAGTTTGAACTTCAAGCGAGTGCTATTGATGAACAAATCTTGTGCCTCACTAATCAGAACGAGAAATTGGTTCGGGCCCGAGACCTCCTCTTACCGCGACTGATGAACGGGGAGATCGCCGTCTGATGCAGCCACTCGCCATGCAGGGAGACAGGCGTTGGCGGTGACGCCCGTCAACAGCGAGGACCAGCTGGTACAGGCGACCTTCGCCGAGCATTTGGAGCAAGTGCTGGGGTGGGAGAGCGTCTACGCCTGGAATCAAGAAGTCTTCGGGCCGGACGGCACCCTTGGCCGAGCCGATACGAAGGACGCGGTGCTGACCCGAAACCTGCGCGCGGCGCTCGAACGCCTCAATCCCGACCTGCCGGCTTCCACCATCGAGGATGCGATGCGGGCGCTGACGGTCTACGACGTCAGTCGCTCGACGGTACAGCACAACCGCGACTTCTATCGCCTGCTCCGCGGCGGTGTTCCCGTCGAGTATCGGGACGACCAGGGCCGGCAGAAGTCCGCCCGCGCCCGGGTGATCGACTTCGACAATGCGCCTGGCTCCAACCGCTTCCTGGCCGTGCGCGAACTGAAGCTCACCGGGATCCGGACGCCCAACTACAACCGCCGCGCCGATCTGGTCTGCTTCGTCAACGGCCTGCCGCTGGTCTTCATCGAGCTCAAGGCCGTCTACAGGAACATCCGCGAAGGCTTCGACAACAACCTCTCCGACTACATGGACGAGAGCATCATCGCGCACGCCTTCCACCACAACGCCTTCCTCATCGTTTCGAACGGCGACCACGCCCGCTACGGCTCCATCACCAGCGAGTGGGAGCACTTCGCCGAGTGGAAGCGGCTCAGCGAGGCGGACAAGGGCAGCCTGGACGCCGAGCGGCTGCTGAACGGCATGCTGGCGCACGACCGGCTGCTGGATATTGTCGAAAACTTCATTCTCTTCGACGACAGCAAGCCGGGCGCGGTGCGCAAGGTGATCGCGCGCAACCACCAGGTGCTGGGGGTCAACAGGGCGGTGGCGTCGGTGGCGCGGCAGGAGGAGCTCAAGCTGGAGTTCCCGCCGGACAAGCGCCTCACACATCGCGTCGTCGAACTGCCGCTCCAATCGCGGGCACCGGCCGAGAGCACCAAGGTACTGCCTGCGGCCGAGGAATCGTCGCCGTACATCCCTGAAGGCCCGCTCACGGTCACTGAACGGGCTCATTCCGATCTGGGCCGGCTCGGCGTGTTCTGGCACACGCAGGGCAGCGGCAAGTCCTACTCCATGGCGTTCTTCGCCGAGAAGGTGCGCAGGAAGCTGGAGGGCAACTTCACCTTCCTGCTGATGACCGACCGCAACGACCTGGACAGCCAGATCTACAGGACCTTCATCGGCTGCGGCGTCGCCGACGACAAGACGCCGCGGGCGGCTTCAGGCGACGATCTGGAGAGGCTGCTGGGCGAAAACCACCGCTACGTCTTCAGCCTGATCCACAAGTTCAACAAGGACGTCAATCCGAAGGAGCCCTACAGCGAGCGCGACGACATCATCGTCGTCTCCGACGAGGCGCATCGCACGCAGGCGGGGCGGCTGGCGCGCAACATGCGCCTCGCGTTGCCGAACGCCGCCTTCATCGGCTTCACCGGCACGCCACTCTTCAAGCAGGACGAGCTCACCAAGCGCATCTTCGGCGAATACGTCTCGCGCTACGACTTCAAGCGCTCGGAGGAAGACGGCGCGACCGTCAAGCTGGTCTATGAGAATCGCGGCGAGGAGCTGGGCGTCGCCCGGCTGGATCTGAACGAGCGGATCGCCTCAAAAATCGAGGAAGCCGAACTCGACCCCGATCAGGAAGCGCTACTCGAAAAGCTTCTTGGCAAGGACTACGAAGTCATCACCGCCGACGAACGTTTGGCCAAGATCGCCGTCGATTTCGTCGATCACTGCGCGACCCGGTGGGAGTCGGGCAAGTCGATGATGGTTTGCATCGACAAGATCACGTGCGCCCGGATGCTCCAGCTTATCCAAGAGCGATGGGAGGCGAAGGCGGCAGAGGTTCGCGCGGTGGCAAGTGCAAAGCGAGCGGAAGCTGAAACAACGGGCGACAAGTCCGACCGTGCCAAGCTTGTGGAGGAGGCCGACCAGCTGACAGCCCAGGCATCCTGGCTGGACGAGACCATCGTCGCGATCATCATCAGCGAGGCACAAAACGAGGTCGCCGACTTCAAGAAGTGGGGCTTCGACATCATTCCTCACCGCGCCCGTATAAAGCGGGGTTTCGACACCCCAGACGGCAGGAGCATCGACGTAGAGACCGCCTTCAAGAACCCCGAGCATCCCTTCCGCGTTGCCGTCGTCTGCGCAATGTGGATGACGGGCTTCGACGTGGAATGCCTGTCGACCCTTTACATCGACAAGCCGATGAAGGCGCACACACTGATGCAGGCGATCGCGCGGGCGAACCGGGTATATCCTGGCAAGGACTTCGGCCTCATCGTCGACTACAACGGCATGCTGAGGAGCTTGCGGGAGGCGCTGGCGCAATATGCGTTGGGTGACGACGGCGACGGCGACGGCGGGGAGATCGTCGAGCCGGTAGAAGAGCGCGTGCAGGCTCTGATCGAGGCCATCAAGGCAACGGAGGCCCATCTGCGTCGCCTCGGGTTCGACCCGGTAACGCTGGTTGGCGCTACCGGTTTCGACCGCATCAAGAGTTTGAAGGACGCGGTCGAGGTCATCTATTCAAGCGAAGAAGCGAAGCGGCGGTTCGAGTTGCTGGCACGGCAGGTGTTCGCGCGCTTTAAGGCGCTTCTGACAGAGCCGAGCGCTTACGCCTTCGCCGAGCAGCACGACAACATCGAGGCGATTTACAAGAAGCTGACGGAGCGGCGCGACACCGCGGACGTAACAGCGCTGCTCAAGGAGCTGCACCGGATCGTCAATGAAGCGATTCGCACGCAGGAGCCAGGTGACAACCAGGCCGAAGGGTTACGGTTCGATCTTAGCCAGACCGACATGGAAAAGTTGCGCGACGAGTTCGCGAAGAAGGTTCGCCACAAGGCGACTGCGCTCCAAGATATCCGCGACATCATCGAACAAAAGCTGGCCGAAATGCTGGCGCGCAACCCGTCGCGCATGGACTATCAGCAAAAGTACGAAGAGATCGTCGCCGACTACAACCGCGAGAAAAACCGTGCCACTATCGAGGAAACCTTCCGGCGGCTGACCGACCTGGTGAATGAGCTTGACATCGAGCAACGGCGGGCAGTTGAAGAGGGTCTCAGCGAGGATGAACTCGCTCTGTTCGACTTGCTGAAGAAGGAGGATCTCGGCAAGGCTGAACGGGAGCGGGTCAAACAGGCCAGCCGTGACCTTTTGGCGTCGGTCGAGACACGTCTAGCCGAACTCGACCGGTTTTGGGAGAAGGAGCAGACCAAGGCAGACGTTGTGGTCTTCATCCTCGACGAAGTCTATGCCAGATTGCCATCACCTCCGTTCACGGCGGCGGAAAAGAATGCGGTTGCGGACAAAGTTTATGCCCATGTTTGGCAGCAGGCTGTCAGCGGCGAGCTCGCGAAGGCAGCCTGATGGCCGACGACGACCAATCGAAGGCTGCTCAGACGTTCGATCACACCGTCAGCAGCTGACTCGGATGCCGCTCCTCTACCACTGGGTGGGCAGGAACTATCGCCGCGATCTGGACTGGGGTGCCGGTTATCACCTCAACCAATCCAACCCGCTTCTACACCAGCTTGACCGAGGCGACAGCCTGTGGGCATTCACACGGACGCCTGCCGGGATCTACGTCCTCGCCGCAGAACTTGTCGTTCGCGCGAAGACAAGAAACCCTCGGGAATACCGGTATGGCGAGTATCGACTCTGGGGAGACCTTAAGCAGTCCCGCTACTTCCGCACGGAAGGCCAACCCGACATCTCCGTGCTAATCAGGCGACTCTCCGTCAAGGCCAACTCGCCAGTGATCGGGCGATCATTTCAGGGCCACGCAGCCGTACGACAGTTGACCCCGGCAGACCACCAGGTCCTAGTCGAATACGCTCGGCACCTTCACCTTGAGCCGCGGGCTCGCCTGCTACCAGAGGAAGCGCTGGAGGCCCGGATCCTCCTCGGCAATCCGGATGCTGTACGGGGTCTCATTCGGGATGAGCACCCGGGTATCGCGGCCGAGCGCCGACGCTATTTGCTCGAGCAAGTACCCCGGCGCAACCCTCACCATGTCGAAGAACTGCGGAAGCTGTACGAGGGCATCTGTCAGCTATGCGGATGGAACCCGAAGTCCCTGTACCGGCGAGATCTTTGTGAGGCACACCACGTACATTGGCTAAGCCGTGGCGGCGACGATGCGCTGCACAATTTGGTGCTCATCTGCCCGAACCACCACCGTGCAATACATCGAACCGATGCGCCGTTCGACTGGACGGACGCGAGCTTTGTGTTCCCGCGAAAGCGGGAACGCGTCCAAGTCTTCCGCCATGAGCTTCGGGCACAGTGAGGAGGCCTCCGACCGGCAGCACCGGCAGCGGCCATGATGCCTGAGTTCCACACGCAGTCGCCCGGCGCACGCCTCAAACATCAGCACGTGGCAGCGCAGCACGGCGTCCAGCTTCTGGCTGGGCAGAAGCGCCCCCACAGCCAGCGGCTGTGGCGCAGCACCAGGACGAGAACAGGCACACCCGGCGGCGCAGACCCGGTGGGTCGGCCAACTCAACCAGAAACTCGACAAAATCCACCTGAGCCTGACGCGCTGGCGCAGTCTCAAAGCGCTGCTCGAACAGTGGTCGTAGCGCCGGCCCGATCCGGCGCAGGTAGTCGGTCACCGCGGTGCAACCGCCCAGGCAGCGGAGCGCGCGGACCTCTCTGCGCACAAGGTCGCGGGGGTCCTCGGGACGTTCGAGGCTTGCCGCGCCGAGCTGGTCTGCCAGCCGCCGTACTCGCCCGACTTGGCCTAGACCCGATCGAGCAGCTGCGCGTGGACCTCAAGGCGCTGCTGCGCACGGCCGCCGCCCGCACCGTCGACACTCTCTGGGCGGCCATCGGCACCCTCCTCGAGACCTTCGAGCCCGACGAGTGCACCAACTAATTCCGCAACGCCGGCTACGGCTCAACCAGAGCCGAACCTACTCCAGTAGGAAGATCACCTCCGGCCATTATTGTTCGTAGCTGCTCACCTGCGCCGCCTCGGTGCCGCTGTAACGCGGCGGTCCACCGAGCGTGCCACCCCCATCGACCACGAGGGTCTGGCCGGTGATGTAGCGAGCCCATCCCGACACGAGAAAGACCACTGCGCGCCCGATATCCCAGCCGGTACCCTCGATACCGAGGAGCGAGTACTTCCGGCGCTGTTCGCGCGCCTCCTCCGACATGCCATCCGCGTACACCATCGGCGTGTAAACCACGCCCGGAGCGATACAGTTGACGCGAATCCCATCGCTTGCGTGGTCGATCGCCATCGCGCGGGTAAGGCCAATGACCGCGGCCTTCGACGTGGTGTAGGCGGACATGCCGCGTGGTCGCAACGCAGCGATCGAGGAAATGTTCACGATCGCGCCACCGTCGCCGCTCTCGATCATCGCCGGGATGGCGTGCTTAGCGTTAAGAAACATCGCCTCGACGTTGACCCGCATCACCCGTTCCCACTGGCTTTGAGTTTCCTCGGTGACAGCGCTGAGGCTCGCAATACCGATGTTGTTATCGAGAACGTCAAGCCGTCCGAACTGGGCGACTGCGGCCTCCACCATTGCTGCGCACTGATCCTCATCAGTGAGGTCGGCCTCGAGGGCCACTGCGACCCCGCCTTCGGACTCGATCATGCGGACCGTTCCCTCGGCGTGTTCGAGCAACCGGTCCACGACGAATACATTTGCGCCCGCACGTGCCAAGAGAATGGCCGCTGCACGACCATTGCCGATGCCGTCACCTACCGCCCCGCCGCCTGCCACGATGGCGACCTTTCCTACTAGTCCGAGATCTGCCTGAAGACTGTCGTTCACCGTGAATCCCCCAGACCTCAAGAAGCCGGATGATAGTTCCGCTCTTCTCGGTAAGGGACTCGTTACGGAAGACACGACCCGCCAACGCGTTTCGGCCTGGTGGAGGTTCCGCACCGCCCGAATACGATCAGTGTTCGCGATGACCGGATGACGTGGACTGGCGGCACCTACTACCCGTTGGCTACTGGTCCAAATGCTGGCTGACCGGAGCATCGCTAGAACACGCTTCGAGCGCCTAGACTCGAGCGGACGGACAGCTGCCAGACTGCCAGATGTAAGAGCCGTGGGGCAGGACTCCTGCCAGATGCAGTACTACAGGCAGTGGAGCGATGCCCAAACCGTTGTCGGAAGACTTGCGCGTGCGGAAGGAGGAGGCCGTGGAGGCAGGCCGCACGATCCGCGCGGTCGGTGAGCAGTTCGAGGAGACCCCGAGCTCGGTGAGCACGACGCGTGGCGCTGGTGGCGGATTGGAGGCGTGACGGCGGCGCCGATGGGCGGGGACCGGCGTTCGGGCGCGACCGAGGCGTATGAGCCGCGGAGCCTAGCGGTGCTGGCGGTGCGACCGGACCTGACGCTGGACGAGACCCGCTCGGCGTTGCCGGCATGTGCAGTACCGCCTCACGCATGACCGGCTGGTTTTCATCGGCAATACCTAGGCGTCGACACCGATGGCGCGGCCGCGAGGCGGGGCGCAAACTTCAGCGCCTCCAGCCAGCACGCATGCTGCCGGGTCCGCCGGCCCTTGACCGCCCGGTAGACCCGGTCATGGCACAGCAGGAAGGCGTTCAGGCGCTGGGTGTGCCCTGAGCTGGGCGCTCTTCATGCCCTCGGGCGCCGCGTCAGGCCGCGGATTGCCTCCTGCTCCGGACCCGGCACCCAGACCGGGGTTAGGTCGCTCGAGCGGAGGAGCCGCGCTGGGGTGCGCGTTGCACCGGTCGGGCTTCACCCACTCACCCGAATTGCGCGGGATCACGCTCGGCGCCACCACACTGCAACTATGGCCTGGCCCCACGAGCGTAGGGTACAGGGCGTAGCCGCAGGGGCTCGCCTCGTAGCACACCTCCAGCAGCTGTCCGTCCGGATTCAGTCTGGTCGGTAGCTCCGCACCTCCGCCTTGACCGGCCACCACGATCGTCTCCTTGTGAACGTCGAGGCCCACATACGCGCAACACTGCATCACGACCTGCCCTCCTTGAGGTGGCTCTGCCAACCTAGTCGCTGCCGGCGAAGGTAACCCCCGGCCTCGAAGCAATGGCAGGTCAATCCTTAAGGTCTATTGAGGGCGCTCTGTCCCTGGGTGACGTCCTTCATGAGGGCCGACAGCTTGGCCCTAGCCTCACGGAGTTGACGCTTGCGCTTATGCCTGCCTCCGACAGAACCACGTTGATCAGCTCTTGACCGGAACGGATGGTGGAACAACGGTTCAGACGCCATGGACCGGCGACCACGGCGTTGTAAGGCAGCCGCGGTCCGGGCTGTGCTGGGTCTCGGGATCGGCGCTTCGTCCGATCAAGTAGAAGGCCGAGCGTGCTTCCCCGACTGTCTTCAAACGCTCGTGTTGGCCCTGCACGCACACGAGGAGAAACCAGGGCCTCCGGAAAATCCTCCAGGCCGTTTTGCAAACCTTCGGCCGAAACGGACGGGGCCCGTTCAACGCTAGCCAAGATAATCTCTATGTTCACCAAGATCTGCAACTTTTCGCTCAACACGTGTGAGACGTTAGAGTGTTCCTTGAGTTGGAAGTTAGTTCCGTACAGTTTGGAAGCACAGATCAAAAACATAGTTCAGAATGCCTAATGGCTTGTTGTTGGCGCCAACGCGTTTGGTATCGATTGGAATGCAAAATTCTCGTCGAGTGGAGTAATAGGCTCTTTGTATTTCGTGGCCCCAGTGGCCCGATGGCGGTAGTCAGGGTAAGGTGTGACCCTGTAGTCCGGTCCGCATACATCGATGATGCAAGGAATATGCAATTTCCCGCCCGGAATCAACATTGCGTATAGAGCAATCAATCTGGACTGAAACTGTGGATAAGCTATTCCAAGCCACTGACTGACCTTACGATGCAGTGCAGCTTGACCGGATTGGCTGCACCGCTCTTGCTGCATTAGCATACCAATTCCACCGGCATTGAGGGGTCCTTCGTTGTGCCAGACGTAAATGACCATTTGAGAAACCATAGGAAAGGGCTTCGTGAGGCCACAGAGAAATCACGATTTGTCGTATTTCTGTGCGGGCCCGCACTTTCTGACGCGACATCAAAGCCCTCTGCCGAATTACGCAGCCGTCTGTTTTCGCTCCTCAAAGACAACGGGTTTGACGTTGTTCTCGGCGAGGACGACGGCCTGGAAGAAGCTCGACTAGAGGTTGGACTGAATGCTCAGGACAATGAACTAGAATTCATACGAAAATATTGTGACGCAGTAGTGGTGATCGCAGACAGCGTAGGATCTTTCTGTGAACTCGGATTGTTTAGTTGGCATTACGTCCACGAAACCGGCGTGATTGATCATAAGAAGGACTTTATTCTTCTAGTCGACAAGAAATATGCAGCGGAAAATAGCTATCTCAACGCAGGTCCTTTTCAGTCGGTGTTCGGTTTTGGGCAGGCGCTCTTCGTGCAGTTTCGAGATTATTCCGGGGACGAAATCTTAAAAAGATTGACGGCCCGAAAATCCGTCCAAGCGATAGATCGTCCTAACAATTGACTGAGGATTGAAGCGTGGACTCGTTTATTGGGCACCAAACGACTTTGTGGGCAATCGGAGTTTTACAACCGGTTTCTGCATCCGAACTTGTTGATTACTTCAAGGCGCTCTTGGATGACGCAGGTGATCTTCCTGACAGCCGTGAACTTCAGCGTTTCTGCCGCGACGCGTCAAAGCGAGGCTTGGTAGTTCGAGTACGGCGACGGCCTGATTTGTTTTCATTGTCCTTAAAAGGCAACCGCCGTCTGTCGAGAGAACAACGCCTATTGCGCGACCGCGCACGTCTCCTGTTGCTTAAGGAGACCAAGAAATCTAGAGTGCACGTGTCGCGTGAGGTTCAGGCAACGGAATTGGGCGGCGCTTCGCCGTCTGAGGATGCCAGTTCAACTTCACAAGGGGGCTCGGCCAACAAGAGCCGGCCCCTCGTTCCTCGGGGTTTGGCTTGTTGGCCTCGCCTCTCTAAGGAATTGCTTATTCGCCCTTCGCCTGCTTCACGCGACACACCCCTCGACCTCTTATCGTTCATGACTTGGGCGCAGGTCGCTATCGCGTGTGGGAAGACGCAAGAGGAGCTCACACTTGATTGTCACTCAATAGGAATGATGCTTGGCGTGTCGCCTAAGCTCATCCAGCAGCTAGCTTGGGACCCGGAGCACCATTACCGAAGTTTTGAAATACCGAAACGGGCAGGAGGTTTGAGAACAATTGATAGCCCGCGAGTATTCTTAAAAGTAATCCAACGATTTCTAGCAGATTACATCTTGGTACATCTCCCAATTAGCAGTGCGGTTACGTCCTATCGTATCCGGATGTCTATACAAGAGAATGCGCGCCCACACGTGGGCGCCGAATATGTTGCAAATTCTGATATAGAAAATTTCTTTGGCTCCATAAAACATGGTCCAATTGTAAACCTCCTTATGCACAATGGATTACGAGCGAGCTCTGCGAAATTAATTGGGGATCTGGTCACGAAAAACAGGAGCTTACCGCAAGGGGCACCGACAAGCCCCCCCATCTCTAACGCTTTCTTGTACATTTTTGACGAATTTATGCTGAGTTATTGTCACACTGAAAAAGTATCGTACTCGCGATACGCCGATGACATCACGATAAGTGGAAATAATCGAAGTGCCATTGAGGATGCTTTAGCAATGGCAAAAACGAAGCTACTGGTCGAATACGGATTGCGTCTCAACATGGCGAAGACGCGAATCGCAAGTAAGCATGGCCAGCAAAAGGTTACAGGTCTTGTGGTAAATGAAAGAATTTCTCCACCACGGGTTTACAGACGGCGAGTAAGGGCAATATTCCACAAAGCCCGCTTGAACAAGCAGGTCAATGTTGAGGAATTTCGACGCCTCCGAGGTTACTTAAGCTATTTGAAGTCGTTTGATGCGCTGCGTCATTCAAGTGAGGTGCAAGAACACGAAAGCACTCTCAGCAAGCTATCAATTCGCAGCACAAATGCCGATACGGTCTAGTAACTTATCGCTGTGCAATGATACTGCTCCTCATGGCTCCGTAACTGCAGCGACCTTCGACCGCCTAGAATCGAGCGAGTGGATGGGCGCCGAGCTGGCCTGACATAGGGATGTGTGGCGGAGCTCCTAGGAAATGTAGTACTGTCGGCGATGGAGCGACGCCCAAACCGTTGTCGGAAGAGCTCCGCGTGCGGCTGGAGGTGACGGTGGAAGCCAGGGGCACGATCCATGCGGTCGGCGAGCTTTTCGGGGTGGCCGCGAGCTCGGTGAGCAAGATCCGTCAGCGCCGCCGCCGCCGGCGGCGATGGGCAGGGTCCGGCGTTCGGGCGCGACCAAGTCATATGGGCCGCGCTTCCGGGGGTTGATGGAAGCGCAACCGGACCTGACCCTGGACGGGATCTGCGCTGCACCGGGCCCGGCAGGTCGGTGCCGAGCCAGGTGTTGATCTGGCAGTTCTTCGGCAGGTACGCGATCAGCATCACAAAAAAATGGTGCACTAGGTCACTGGGGCCACGAGGCGACCGAGTGGAGGTTCGCCAATCTCAAGGCGCTGGTGCACAAGGCGGCCGCCCGCACCGTCGGCACCCGTTGAGCGGCCATCAGCGCACTACTCGAGAGCTTCGATCCCGACGATTGCGCCCACTACTTTCTCCACGTCGACTACGGCTCAACCCGAACGGAATCTGATCTAGTCGAATCGCGCATCGAACCGAACGATTCATCCGAGAGCAATTGACGCAATCCACCTTGCGCCGGAGGCCCCTCTTGGCCTGACCCGCCAAGTCCATGTGCCTCCGTTTCACCCTGTCGACCATCCGGAAACTGGCGGGCTACTGCGCCGATGCTGGAAGTCGTGCCAAGCGTTCGGATAACAAGGCGAAGAAGCCGTCGGCATCAACGTGCTCGAGGACCCGGGCGTTGGGTGCGCCGCTCCGCCCGTACACGTCGCACACCGTCCGTCCCAGCGAGTGCTCGCCGGCAAGCTCGATCGCTACGTGCATGTCCCGCCATTCGAACAGCTCGGGTTTCAGGAGATATGCGATCACACACGGATCATGGAGCGGCGGACCATGGCGATACGCAGCCGTGGTGCGCGCACCGTAGTACTCGAGCATGCCGCAAACGGCGCGCGCGGGCGTCGTCTCCAGTGACCGGATCGCCTCGATGCGCGCGGGCGTCGCGATCGCCTGACGGGTGACGTCCAGCCCCACCATCGTGAGCGGCACACCAGCCTCGAAGACGACATGGGCCGCATGCGGATCGGCATAGATGTTGAACTCGGCCGCCGGGATGACGTTGCCGAGTCCAATTGCGCCACCCATCGCCACGATCTCGGCCACGTTGTCGAGGATCGACGGGTTCTTGATGATTGCCAGCGCCACATTCGTAAGCGGCCCAAGGGTGGCGAGGGTCACCGGCCTGGACGCCTCGGCATGCGCCTGCACCAGGAAGTCCACGGCATGCGTCTCTTCCGCTGGGCGGCTCGGCTCGGGCAGATCAGCGCCGTCGATGCCGCTCGGGCCGTGCACGGCTTCGGCGGTCACGGGAGCCCGTACCATGGGACGCGGGCAGCCGGCATACACTGGCAGCTCTGGGCGACCGGCCAGGTCCCTGACTCGGCGCGCGTTCGCCTCGGTCTTCGCCAAGGGCACGTTGCCAGCAACCGCCGTGATGCCCAGCAGCTCGAATTCCTCTGCGGACGCGATGGCCATCAGCAGTGCGATGGCATCGTCCTGACCTGGATCACAGTCGATGATCAGTGGCCGCGCACCCATGCCTCACCCTGCCCTACCGGCCGTTACGATCAATCATAGGTTTCGCCACGGCCATGGCGCTCCCTGACCCGGACGACGGCATCCACCCTGCACCACAGCCAGCCGCTGGCGGTCAAGCACAGTCGAGTGGCAGTCCTACCCTTTCCCACCCACGACCGAAAGATCTTTCATGGCCGCGTACAGCGCGTGCCCGAGGAGCGGCGATCAGGGAAGAGGCGGTCACCCCTGCCCGCGCCGGCCCTCCCGGCAACCCGCCTGCTCGCTTTGCTCTTCGCCAGCCCGGTGCCGGCTACGCCATGAAGCTGGGCAGGCACCTTCCCGACATCAGGCTGACATCAGCACTCGAACGTGCTCCGTGACGCTCGACGCGAGCGCCCCGAGGTCGTAGCCGCCTTCAAGCGTTGCGGCCAGACGCCCGCCGCATACCTCATCGGCAATCTCGCAGAGGCGCTCGGTCACCCACGCGAAGTCGTCGTCCATCAGCCGCAGGTTTGCGAGCGGGTCGCGCACATGGGCATCGAAGCCGGCAGACACCAGGATGATTTCGGGTTCGAACGCCCGCAGCTGCGGCAGCACGGCCCCCTCCATCCCCGCGCGGAACTCCGTCGAACCCGACCCCGGCTCAAGCGGAACGTTGACGATGTTGCCGACGCCCCGCTCGTCAGCGCGTCCCGTCCCGGGATACAGGGGATACTCATGGGTCGAGGCGAAGAACAGCGACGGGTCAGACTCGAATCTCGCCTGGGTCCCGTTGCCATGGTGGACGTCGAAGTCGACCACGGCCACCCGCTCCGCCCCGAGCACCTCGCGCGCGTGCAGCGCGCCCACCGCGACATTGTTGAACAGGCAGAACCCCATGCTGCGCTCGGGCTCGGCGTGGTGCCCAGGCGGCCGGACTGCGCAAAAGGCGTTGGTTGCCTCGCCCTCCATCACCGCCGTCACCGCGGCCACCATCGCACCTGCCGCGCGGAGCGCCGCCTCGCCCGAATC
>VXOZ01000246.1:0-3007 GCA_009839775.1 Chloroflexota bacterium
GTTTCTCAACGCTGAATATTCCGCCGCCGCCGGCGGCTCTGAACGCCTGGAGCAACGCCACCGTGGTGCTTGCCAGCGTGATGCTCGGCGGCACGATGACGACGCGGTAGCACATGCGGCCGACGACCAGGCAATCGCCCTCCACGCGGGCGTGCCGCGCCATGATCGATTCATCGCCAAAGTGGTAGTCGAAATGCTCCTCCAGGAGCCGCGTGGAAAGCGCAACCCAGGGATCGTTGATCTTCCGCGCCGCCTGCGGATTTTGCGGGCGGTATTCCGACCAGGCGCTGCCAATGGGATGCACGACCAGCAGGTCCACCACGCGCTCGCCCTGACTGAGGGCATAGGAGAGGCGGGCGTAGTAGTCGTCTACCAACGCATTGTGCGGCCACCAGGGCTGCTGGTAGAAGATGTCGGGCGGATAGTCGCGCTTGCGCGCCCCGCGCAGCGTATACGACGACAGGTGGGGATTGAGAAAGTTCACCCCCAGTACGCACTGCCAGTCGCCAATCCACTTGCGGCCTTCAAACGACAGGTTCTGACCGGAGCAGCCGTAGGTCTCGGAGAGCGCCCGTTCCTTGCCGAGCTGGCAGACCACGCTATCCAGTTGCTTCGGCGTCACGAGATCGTTAATGTTGCGGCTCAGGTGGTCAATGCCTGGGCAATGCATGTACTCGTAATGGGGCATCACCGCGCCTGAAACCGGCACCTGCTGCTGGAGCGAGTCCTCGTAGAGGTAGTGTCCGGTGAGCTTGAGATCGTGCGCGTCGCACCACTCGTAGATCTGCTTCGAAAAAGCCTCGACGAACTGTTCCGTGATGGCGCGCCAATAGTGGTAGCGCACCTTGCGGAAGTCGCCGGTGTCGTAGAAGAGCGATGGCAAATGCGGAACCAGATCGTAGCCGAACTTCCTCTGGAAAATATCGGCAAACCCCTTCGTCCATGGCACGCAAAGCTCCGGGTGCTCCTGATGGAAGGAGAGAAAATTCGGCTCGTCGGTGAAAATGCCCGGCACGACGCCGCCAAAGTCCTCGCCGACGACCTCGCGGTAGGCGGCGTAGGTGTTTTCGATGAATTCACCCACGGCATCCACGCTGAGCTGGTCGCTATAGGCGGCGCCGTTGAACCACGGGCTGCCGAGCGGCGCAATCCACTCATGAAACTGCAGGTAGGTAAGATGGGCTTCGTCCTGCTGGCTGTCCACCTGCCGTACGTCGGTGAGCACACCGCTATTGAGGTTGCCCGCGAATACGGCCACACTCTCCGGATAGGTGTCGTAGCGATTGAACACCCGTAAAGCAAGCACGCGCATGCGGTAGTCGGGGTCTTTGAGCGCGGTCATGCCGCCCGCAAAGCCGCTGGGCCACTTGTCTTCATCGTAAAGCCAGGCGTGCATGCCGCGTCGCCGCGCCTCCTCCACGCAGGTGCGGATGCGGTCCATCCACTCCGGCGTCATGTAGGGCGTCTCGAGACCCAACCGCGAGTGCATGAAGAAGCCGCCCCACCCGGCCTTCTCAATCTCATCGATCTGCCGCACCAACTCGTCGTCTTCCAGCCAGTCGTTCCACGACCAGAACGGCACGGCGCGATATTCAACACCAGGATTCTTGAATGTCGCTCTATCCATAGCAGAGGCTCCCCAGAGGCGTGGTTTACGGAGAAATCGAGTACATCGTTGGCTGCATTGTACTCAGGCGCGCGTGAGACACACAAGCGGCGCACAACCACAAGATCAACGTAGGGGCACGATATATCGTGCCCCTACAGCCACATGGACTGGTAGCGTGTCTTACTAACGCTCCCGCGCGAGGAATCAATCCTCCGCGGTACAGGCGTGAATCGCTATAAGGACGTTATGCGAATCTACTTTGGAACCAATCTCGGGGTGCCCGGCTTCGCGCAGCAGCCTCTTGGCCAACGGTATGCCTAGCCCAAAGCGCTGGACAAATCCTAGATTCCGCATCGCCTCCGCAAGGTTGGGATTCCGATATGCCGTCACCCCTGGCTGACCAAAGTTTTCCGCGGTTACTGAGCCGAAAACACCCCCGGGACTCATAATCTCTATGCGGTCATCGTACCAATAGACTCGCACGGGAGCGTTGTTACCCTCATAGGATCGGTGCATGATCGCATTGCGGGTGATCTGTTGGATCGCCGCGACCGGATAGGTGCTCTTGCGCCGCTCGACTGGTCCCGACGTAATGTCTACCGACGTGCGGTTATGACTGTTCAACTTCTCATCAAGACGGCGCAGCACGTCCGTAATCGTGCCGCTGATCGCCTGTTCATCCGTTATTGGGCCCGTTACATCAATACCGGCTATGCGCAGGAATTGAACGTATGCTCCCGGCAGGTAGTAGAGCGTTCGTTTGCCCAAGACGAGCATGCCCAACACGGTGGGAACCGGCTCGTCGGCCGACGCGATCATCTTTGTCGCGGCCAACTGTTCTTCCCGTGTGCGGTCATTGGCTTCAAGCACCTCTTGCGCGAAGGCTTGCGGCAAGTACTCGTTCTCGAACTGGGTCAAGTCTAGTTCGCTCAAAGTGGCGGACCGAATAGGTCGTATGTCGAACGGAATGTCACCAAAGCGGCGATTCTCGTTGAGAATGCGCTCGTCCTGCGCTGACGCGATTCCGCGCCGCGAGCCGATGTGGACGTGCACACGACCGTCGTATCGAACCGGTGGCGAATCGGACGGCTGTACCGTAACGACGGCCAGATCATTGCCGCAGATAGAGCGTTTCTCCACAGTCAAGGAGGGCGGCGGCACAGTCTTACCGTCGGTCTTTATATCCGCAAGTTGCCTCAGCATTTCATCCGATACCGACAAGCCGGTGAGTGTACCATCATCCCGCGCGCCGACTAAAACGACTCCTACGTCGCGGTGGTCGGGAAGATCATTGGCAAAAGCGCAGATGGCTTCGCGTATCCGGTTGGGCGCATCGCCGCGCAACGACTCTTTGAACTCGACGCGGTCCGATTCGCCTTCACGCAACAACTGCATCAG
>VXOZ01000246.1:3017-14166 GCA_009839775.1 Chloroflexota bacterium
CACCGAAGATCCTCCACACGCCCCGCCAGAAGAGACTTGGGGCTATTACGTGCGTACATTTAGTTGCTTCAGCAACTCTGCTATCCGGCACAAAGCGAAGAGGACTCTACTTGCTCGTGATCCGGTAGATCGCGCCGGTGCGGATGATCACGTACACTTCGCCGTCCGCGTCTTCGCCGAATGACGTGATTTCAGAGGGCGCTTGCATGAGCACAGTACGCAGCCAGGTGCCGTCGGCTTGGGGGGTCAGCGTCCAGACAATGCCGGAGCAGTAGTCGCCGAAAATGTAGTTACCGGCGAGGTCCGGCAGTTCCTGCCCGCGATAGACGTAGCCGCCGGTCACCGAGCAGCCCTCACTGCGGCCGTATTCGGCGATTGGGAAGGTCATCTCCCTGATGGCCATGCCCTCGCGGCTGCCGCTGAACTGCTCGCTGCCTTCAAAGAGCTTCCAGCCGTAGTTCTCGCCGCCCGGGCTGTCAGCCGGTTGGAAACTCACCTCTTCCAGCCTGTTCTGACCCACGTCGGCTATGAAGAGATCGCCCGTTACCCGGTCAAACGAGAAGCGCCATGGGTTACGCTGGCCCCAGTTCCAGATTTCGGGGCGTACGCCCTCGTGCCCAACGAAAGGGTTATCCGCTGGGACTACGTACGGCCCGCCGGTGCGCACGTCGATGCGGAGCATGGCGCCCAGCAACGTACTCCGGTCCTGCCCGTGGTTTTGGGGGTCACCGGCGGAGCCGCCGTCGCCCATGCCAATATACAGGTAGCCGTCGGGCCCGAACTTGATCTGGCCGCCGTTGTGATTGCCGTACGGTTGCCCGACACGGAGCAGCACTTCTTCACTGTCGACGTTGGCCGCATCAGGATTGTCGGCGGAGACGCGATAGCGCGCGACCACGGTAGTGCCGCCCTTGTCCGTGTAGTTGACGTAGAAGGTGCCGTTGGCCGCGTATTCAGGATCGAATGCCACGCTCAAGAGGCCCTGCTCGTTGGCGCTGGAGCCAACCCGTGACCGGATGTCGAGGAAGAGCGGCTCCTGGCGTTTGCCGTCTCTAAGAATGGCGATCGTGCCGTTCTGTTCCACAACGAAGAGCCGACCGCTGGCGTCACCGGGGGCATAGGTGAGGTAAAGCGGCTTCGCGAATCCCGTGCCGACTTCCTCCAAACCGTACGCCCCTTCTGCGGGCGGCCGCGGTGTGCTTAAGACGGGCGGCGTTGTGGGCGCGGGCGCTGCCGTGGGTTCCGGCACGGGCGTGGCCACAATCGGCGTGGGAATGGTCGTCGCGACAACCGGCGGAGGAGGCGGTTCCGGCTCATCGCCGCCGCACGCGCTTAAGAGAAGACTGCTCAGCGTGACCGTCAGTGCGAGCACGCCCACCTGCAACAACGTTCGCCAACGATCCGTAACGAGCGCATCCAAGCTCATGTTCATGGAGCTACCTTGCCGTCATTCCTATGAAAATAGCACGCTGAGTTCCATCATTCCCGCGCAAGCTCGCCCCCGTCGGGGGCCGCGGAATCTATCTTCTCTTATCCTGTGCGTGCAGGCTGACCCGCAGCACAAGTACGTCACGTCTGCGTTGCGTCCGACACGGCACGTTCTAGGCTCGACGCATTGCGCAAGCCGGCGCCCTTCCTTTCCATGATACACTGGGTACCGCCGCAGCGGCAGCAGACCTGTTCACTGGAACGAACCGAGGTTGCGAGGCGCAGACTCATGACGCCAAAAGCGGAGCCGGAGAGTGCCTATCCCTTCCCGCCTTCTTACGTGCAGCGGTGCCGTGCGGCGCGCAGAGAATTGTCCGCAGCGTGGACGCCGTCCGTCGGTGACTGGGTAACGCAGGATGATGTCCCACACCTTCTCGATGAAGACCAGGCCGCACACGGCAAAGAACTCGTTACCGACCGCACCGTCTGCTGGGTGCCCCGCCTCGACCAACTTCTGGCGCTGCTGAACGCGGTCTCGCCCCATACCGTATTGGACTGCTACCAGGGCGACTTCGCCTGCATCTGCTTTGACGAAGTGAGCCGCCGCATTGCCGACGTGGTAGCCGAGACCCCTGAATTAGCTTGCTTGCAAGCCTACCTGTTCATTCGCGCCGAGCTTGCGGCGCAAGAGAGTCAACCGGAATAGCAAGGCGGCGGTTCGGATATGAAGGTGCTTTCCTCTTCTTTTCACATGAGCGTTACCGGCTCCCTAATCCCCGTGCGCTACCATCGCATTTGCCTCACAGACTGTTCGTGCTGAGCCTGTCGAAGTACGCACGGCCTGCCTTGCCATGACGAAGATGCAGTCCATTCCTGCACATGTAGCACCCGGGTCCGTATAGGATCACCGGCTTCACGCCCAGCATGCACGTGGCTGCCCTGCAACCAAGACCGATCGCGTATCATAAGCAGACCACTGGGAAACCGCAAACTCTCGTTCCATGCGCGATTGCGTAAAGAAACGAAAACACTATGGCGCCTGACGTGCCGCCGACACCCTTGCAGCAAGACTCCCTGTTCGCGTGGCAGCGCGTAGCAGACGCCGCCGCGGACGTGCAATACGGTGATTCCCAGTCGGCAAGTTACCGGGCGGACCTCCACCTCCACTCGTCGTATGCGCAGGGCACAGCGAACGACATCACCATCCCCACGTTGGCCCAATGGGCGCGGCGCAAGGGCATCCACCTGCTGGCGGCCGCTGACTTCACGCACCCGGCCTGGCGTACCCATCTGCAGGAGATGCTGCAACCCACTGCAGGCGACCTCTTTACCTACGAGGACGCGCACTTCATTCTCGGCACCGAACTCTCCTGCGTCTTCAAGCACACGGGCAAGGGCCGCCGTATGCACCTGCTGGTGTACGTGCCGAGCTTCGCAGCCGTCGAGAAGCTCTGCCGGTTCTTGGAGCGCATTGGAGCAAAGCTCGCGTGGGATGGGCGTCCGTTCATCTCTCTGCACGCGCGTGAGCTAGCGGCTGCGATCCTCGAGATCGACCCCCGCTGCCTCATCGTGCCGGCCCACGCCTGGACGCCTTGGTACGCGCTCTTCGGCTCCAAGTCCGGTTTCGATTCCCTGGAAGAGTGCTTTGGCGACCTCGCGCCAGCGATTCCCGCGCTTGAAACAGGCCTATCGAGCGATCCCGCCATGAATTGGCGGGTGCCGGACGCCGATGGACGCAGCATCGTCTCGTTCTCAGACGCGCATTCCCTGCGGAATCTGGGGCGCGAAGTGACTGCTTTTCAGGGGCCGCTGACGTTTGACGGGCTGGCTACAGCCCTCAGAGAAGAACGCATCGCCTACACGGTGGAGTATTACCCGGAGGAGGGCAAGTACCACGCCACCGGTCACCGCGCCTGCAACGTGCGCTATCTACCGGCGGATACGCAAGCCAACGGCACCACGTGTCCCGTCTGCAACCGTACGCTTACGGTAGGTGTGCTGGAGCGCGTGGAGGCGCTGGCGACCCGACCGGAATCTTGTGTGATAGCCGATGAACAAGGCTTTTTGCATGGGCCGGGCGGACGCCCGCCTTTCAAGCGCGTGGTTCCGCTGGCGCAGATCTTGGCGGAAGCCCTCGGCGTCGGCGAGCGCACCAAGACCGTGGCGCGCGTCTATAACGAACTCATCACGACGCTCGGCGCAGAACTCAGCATCTTGCTGGAAACCCCTCTGGAAGCCATCGCGACCGTGGCGGGGGAACGCATCGCCGCAGGCGTTGGGCGCATGCGCAGTGGCGACCTGGTGATCGAGCCGGGGTACGACGGGCTCTACGGCACGGTGCGCATCTGGCCGGATGAGCGTAGGGGCGGTTCGCGAACCGCCCCTACGCTCTAAGTACGTGCGCAAACGAAGTGTCCGTTCGTCCTGAGCTTGTCGAAGGATGAACGGACACTCTTACGCCAAGCGCTTCTTGGCTCTAGTGGCTTGTTTCCTCTTCTCGTCCGTGCCATTTGCTTCAGATGCGCTTCATGCTGCGGTCGCCCTCACCGCGGCATGGCTGCCATGATGTCGATAGCGCGTTCGATCTCCTCTTCGCTATTCATGAAGGCGGTGCAGAGGCGCACGCCCTCCATGCCGTCGTGCATGAGCGCGCGGCACCAGACTTCGTTTTCGTGCAGGTAGGCGGCGAGGTCGGTCCCCGAAACCCCCTCAACGCCGTACGCCACGATGCCGGTATGGCCCACCCCTTCCGGTTCGTAGCAGACCACTTTCGGGTGTTTGAGCAGTTCGCCCCGTAGCCAGCGCGAAAGGTGTTTGCTACGCGCCTCGATAGCCTTGATGCCGTGCCCTTCCAGGTACTCCACGGCAACGCCCAGACCCGCCATGGTGGGAAAGTTCACCGAGCCCATTTCCAGCCGCCGGGGGTAGTCTTCCCAGTCGATTGCGCCGGTGTCGAAATCGATGTGCTTCGCCACGTGGCTGCCGGTCCAGGAAATGTCGAGCACGTCGCGCATGCGTTCGGCTACGTAGAAGCAGCCGCTGCCGTAGGGTCCCATCATCCACTTGTAGCCGAGCACGGCGTAGAAGTCGGGATCGATGGCGCTAATGTCGACGTCGATCTGACCGACGGCCTGGCCGCCGTCCAGGTAGACGTACGCCCCCCGTTCCCGCGCCAGGCGGCACATCTCCGCCACGGGCAGTTCCGTGCCCCTGTCCTGCACCACGTGGCTGAGGGCAACGAGCTTGGTACGCGGCGAAAGCAGCGCCTCAAAGTTGGCGAGACTCTCTTCCGGTGTCGCCCCCACCCGCATGTGGTGGATCACCGCGCCGTAGCGCTTGCGGCCGATGTTGTAGAGCGGCAACCAAAGGGCGTCGTCTTCCTCATTGCTCGTAATAATCTCGTCACCCGGCGTCAGCGGCAGGCCGGAGACTACCAAGCTGACGCTATTGGAGACGTTGTTGACCATCGTAATGGTATCGGCAGGCACGTTGAAAAACCGCGCCAGCGCCTCACGCGTGCGTTGCCGGTGCAGAAAGCGCTCGTCGCGGCGGCTCTGCAGCCACGGGCCGTTCTGAAAGAAGAATTGCCAACGGTCGGTCACTTCCTCCAGCACGGGACGGGCGTTCATGCCGATGCCGGCCGTGTGGAGATAGATGCCGTGCTGCAGCGCCGGAAAGTCTTCCCGAATACGCGGAATGTCCAACATGCCTGTTCCTCTTCTGCTCCTTAACCCTCTGGCATTGATTGCGGAAATCTTGTCCTCCGGCGGCTAGCCCGACCCGCCGGGGCGGTCGTACGACGTCTGCTCGGCGACGATCTTGGTCTTCGCCAGCGCGTCCTGCATCTCATCTACCGTGAGCAGCCGCGTGGTCTTTACGGAGCTGACGTGTCCCGGTTTGATCGCGGCGATCACCGCCGCTGCGGCCGTGACGCCGTCGGGAGCTTCGAAAATCACAACCCCGTCGTAGTCGCCAAAAGCGTAATACACCGCAACCAGGCGGCAACCGAGACTCTCCAGCAACGGCTCAATGGCGTCTCTGCGGTCTTCCGGATTCTCTGTCAGTTGATTCCAGGTATCCTTATCGTAGGAAAATTGGGACATGAATAAAGCCATCGCGCATCATTCCTTTCTTTATCTGCATTGTCCGCGCTCATCATCCTTGAGAACGCACGGACTATCGCTCTTCCCAATGCAGGCCATACCGGAGCGCGTTCTTGGAATCTGACCAAACCCGCTGTCTGCGAACAACAGACCCTTAGCCAGCCAAGATTCGCCAGCGTGGCCCTGCAAACCGTCCGCCCTTAGTATATCCCGTCGGCACCGTCATGTACCGCCTGCAGCAGCCTTGGGTGTGCATTCCAACTCCCGATAGAAGTCCGTCATTCCCGCGCAAGCGGGAATCCATCTTCTCTTGCTCTCACAAATCCCGAGTCGGGTGGAACAGCCCTTCGCCACCATTTCGCGGTGGTTTGGAGGCGTGAGATTTCGCAGAATGCAGGACACAGGCTCTAGATTCCGCGAACAAGGTTCGACGCTGCGCTCGGAATGGCTATTGCATGTCAGTTGTCTGGTGATGATAGCATCAAGGAGCAGAAACTGGTCTCAGGAGAATCGCCTGATAGCTCTCGCAAGCGCATCAGCATTACGGCGGTGAAAGTCTCCATCACGCGCGCTGACGCCCGTTATCATCAGGCGCGGCATGAGGGATTCCGCCACCGGACACCAGCCCCGCCGATACGGCAACGGCTGCGACTGCGGGTCGCGGCTCACGCCAAAGGCGCCGCCCAAACTGAACACCGGATGCAGGTACGCCGGCACGCCGACGTAGCCGAAGCTAAAGCTGGCTTCCTCCGCGGCGCACGCCGCCTTGAACTCCTCCAACGAGGGGCCGCCGGACTGCGGCGTAAAGGCTGCTACCCAGAGATGGTAGGAATGGACGCTGTCCGCGCTCGCCTGCTGGGGCGCAATCCAGGAGCAACCGTCTACCGCCTGCGCATAGAGCTGTGCGGACGCGCGGTCGTCCTCCACGTACCCACGCGCCCGGCGCAACTGCACCCGCGCCACGGCAGCGGTCATTTCCGTCATGCGAAAATTGTGGGCCAGCCGCGTCGGCGCCGCGCCAAAGGTAACGATGGCGCGTACCTGTTCGGCAAGGTAGGGATCGTTCGTGACCGCGATGCCACCGTCGCCGGTGCTTAGGTGCTTAGAGGACTGGAAGCTGAAGACGCCCACGGAGCCGAGCGTGCCCGCGTTGCGCCCCTGCCACTCGCCGAAGAGGACGTGGGCGCAATCCTCGACGACAGGCAGTTTGTGCGCCTCCGCGACCGCCAGGATACCTCCCATGTCCGCCGGTTCGCCCCAGTGATGGGTCACGATGATGGCTTTCGTGCGCGGCGTGATGCGCTCAGCCAGCGAGGCGGGGTCCATGTTGTGCGTGTGTTCATCCACGTCCGCGAACACAGGCATGGCCCCGGTGTAGAGCACTGCCAGACCGCCAAAGAGCACCAACGGGTCGCACACCACCTCGTCACCGGCGCCGACACCCACGGCCCAGAGCGCCGCGTGCAGCCCTGCCATCGCCGCATTGCAGGAAATCGCATGCTCTGCTCCCAGCGCCGCCGCAAACTCTTCTTCTAACGCCGCCGCCTCCGGCCCGGCGCTGAGCACGCCGGACTCCAGTACCCGCGTTACCGCCGCGATGTCCTCCGCATCGAAAATTTTGTTGCTCATCTCTGTCTGCCCTCTTACGCGCCTAGCCGCAATTTCGAATATTTCGTCTCTTGATGATACTGTATCTCTTTGATTGGGACTTCCTGGCCACTCTGATGCCTTGTGCTGGAATCTTGCGCCGGATCACTTCGTATGATTCGCAGGTAGGGGCACGATATATCGTGCCCCTACACCCAATTCGCGATATTCTTGGTCAACGCAACCCTCACCCCGGCCCTCTCCCACGCTTGGGAGAGGGTGACTTAGGCGAGGTGCCGGGCAAACCCGATCGGGCCACCCCGGCAGGCCGCCGCCAATAATCCCAACCCGGGCCAGCCTACTCGACGATTACCGCTTCCTGCTGGCCGGCGCGGATATCGCGAATTTGGTCGCGGAGCAGCGCGGCGCGCTCGAAGTCCAGGTCTTTCGCCGCTTTGCGCATCTGCTTCTCAAGCTCCTTGATGAGCTTCAGCGATTCCTTGGCCGAAAGCGGCTTGTGCTCAGCTTGGTAGCTGGATTCCTCTTCCGCCACGGCGCGGATGGTATCGGTGATGTCGCGGATCGCCTTGTTAATGCTCTCCGGCTTGATGCCGTGCTGGTCGTTGAAGGCGAGTTGCTTGTCGCGGCGGCGGTAGGTCTCGTCGATGGCGCGGCGCATAGAGTCGGTGACGTTGTCGGCATAGAGCACCACGTGGCCGTTGACGTGGCGCGCGGCGCGACCGATGGTCTGCACCAGCGAGGTCTCGCTGCGCAGGTAGCCCTCTTTGTCGGCGTCGAGGATGGCGACCAGCGACACTTCCGGCAGGTCCAGACCCTCCCGCAGCAGGTTGATGCCCACCACCACGTCGTACACGCCCAAACGGAGGTCGCGCAGGATTTCCACACGCTCCAATGTGTCAATTTCCGAGTGGAGGTAGTGCACCTTGATGCCGATCTCGTTGAGGTAATCGGCGAGTTGCTCGGCCATGCGCTTGGTCAGGGTCGTCACCAGCACGCGTTCGTGCTGCTCCACCCGCTGGCGGATCTGGTTGACAAGATGGTCTATCTGGCCGGCGGTGGGCTGAATCTCGATGGAAGGGTCCACCAGGCCCGTGGGTCGGATAATCTGTTCCACCACCTGGCTGCTGCGCTCGCGCTCGTACATGCTCGGCGTAGCCGACACGAAGATCACCTGGTTGAGCCGCTGCTCAAGCTCCTGGAACATGAGCGGCCGGTTGTCCAATGCGCTGGGCAGGCGAAAGCCGTAGTCCACCAGCACCTGCTTGCGCGAGCGGTCCCCGGCGTACATGCCGCGCAGTTGCGGCACGGCCACGTGGGACTCATCGATGAACATCAGGAAGTCTTTAGGGAAGTAGTCGAGGAGCGTCCACGAGGGATCGCCGGCATTGCGGCCGTCGAGGTGGCGGCTGTAGTTCTCGATGCCCTTGCAGTGGCCGGTCTCCCGCAGCATTTCCAGATCGAAGCGGGTGCGTTGGAGCAAGCGCTGGGTTTCAAGCAGTTTCCCCTCGCGTTGCAGCATGGCGACGTGCTCGTCGAGTTCCGCCTCGATGCTCTTGATGGCCGCTTCGATGCGCTCCACCGGCGTGACGAAGTGGCTCGCCGGGTAGATGTTGATGGCTTGCCGCTGGTCGAGAATCTCGCCGGTGAGGGGATCGATCTCGATGATGCGGTCTACCTCGTCGCCAAAGAAATCAATGCGGATTGCGGTGTCGCCATACGCCGGAAAGATGTCGAGCACGTCGCCCTTCACACGGTAGGTACCCCGCTTGAAGTCCACGTTATTGCGCTCGTACTGGATGTCGTTCAAGTGCCGCAGCACGTTTTGGCGGCGGTACTGTTCACCGACCTTCAGCGCGACGACCACCTGGCCGTAATCATGCGGCGAGCCCATGCCATAGATGCACGAGACGCTGGCGACAATGACGACATCGGGACGCTCCAGCAGAGAGCGCGTGGCGGAGAGACGCAGCTTCTCCACTTCCTCGTTGACGTCGGAATCTTTTTCAATGTAGGTGTCCGTGCGGGGGAGGTAGGCTTCCGGTTGGTAGTAGTCGTAGTAGGAGACGAAGTACTCGACCGCGTTTTCGGGAAAGAAGTCGCGAAACTCGGAAAAGAGCTGCGCGGCCAGGGTCTTGTTGGGTGCGAGGACGAGCGCGGGCTTCTGGATGGCCTGAATAACCCGCGCCATGGTGAGGGTTTTGCCGGAACCGGTCACGCCGAGGAGTGTTTGGAAGGGATAAGATTCGTGGCAGCCGTCGATCAATTGGCCGATAGCTTCCGGCTGATCGCCACGCGGCTCTAACTCTGTGACCATTTGAAACGGAGGCACGGACTCTCTCCCAAAGCAGCATGTGAGTAACGACTGAGGTGAAGCGCAGAGCGCGCTTGGGGCGACAGGCGGTTGTGCCCACTACTCCGTGTATGATACCATAGCCTTCGATTCCTCAATGAAGAGAGGTGATAGATTCGTGCCTAAGATGAAGACACACAAGAGCACGCGCAAGCGCTTCAAGGTGAGCGGCACCGGCAAGCTGATGCGGCCGAAAGGGAGCATGAACCACTTGCGCCGTAAGAAGCGGCCGCGCACGCTGCGTATGGCCACGCAGTATTTCGAGGCTCCCGACGGCGAACGGAAGCGCGTGAAGAGCCTCCTCCCCGGCGCGGGGATTAAGTGAGTTTTCTGCCTGCTGCCATTGGAGAATCCTTCGTAGCGCGGGGGCTTGTCCCCCGCCGTTCACACTAAAGTCCGCGAGAGTTAAGAAAAAGCGTAGCAAACACCAAAGAGTAGAGAGACCATGCCTCGAGTAAAACGCGGCGTCACCTCCCACAAACGCCACAAGAAAGTGCTTAAGCGAGCCTCAGGCTACTGGGGCGGCCGCTCCCGTCTCTATAAGAGTGCCCACGAAGCCGTGATGCGCGGCATGGCCTTTGCCTACCGCCACCGCCGCACCCGCAAGCGCGAGATGCGCCGCCTCTGGATCGTGCGCATCAACGCCGCCGCGCGTCAAAACGGCCTCTCCTACAGCGCCTTCATGCACGGCCTCCGGGAAGCCAACGTCACCCTGGACCGCAAGATGCTGGCGGATCTGGCAGTGACCGACAGCGCGGCTTTTGCCGAACTGGCGAACGTGGCCAAAGGCGCCCAACCAGCGGCTTCGTAGAAGCTGGTTCAGCTTTCTCCGTCACTCCGGCGAAAGCCGGAGTCCAGGATGAGGCTAAGCGGTTCCCCCTAAGGCGCAACCCAACCTTCCTATCGTTATGCCTTTTCCGATCTTGTCCTCACGTGCTCCGCACGCTCTCTTCAAGCACGTGCTTGATCCACTCGTTGATGCTCATGCCGCTCTGTAGCGCTGAGACCGCCACGCGCCGATGCAGGTCCGATCCGAGCCGTAGATTGAGCTTGCCGGAGAACGGCGGCCGGGGCTCGATTCCTGCTTCTTTACACGCACTAAGGTATTCGTCCACGGATAGGCGGAACTCGGCACGCAGCCCTACCACGTCGGTTGCCTCGAAAGTAACGATGGGATAGTCGCCGCTATTCACAACTCTGCCGTGCAGCAAGCCGACAGAATCATCGAATTCGACCCTGGCAACGTAGCCCTTGTACTCCATCACGGCTCAACTCCTACAGACGCAAGAAGCGCGGCAACATCCCTTACGGTTGCTTTTCCTGTCTCTGGCCGCGGGTGTGGGCGATGAACAACCATCATCCTGTCAGTAGCAACTAGGCGCACCCGTGACCCTGACCCCTTGAGACCTCCACGCCGACCGCCTCTAACATACTCTCGCTGTCTGCCCACCTGATGTCGGATGGTGCAGGTCTTGTGAAGACTCGTTCTAGCGTGCGCTAATGCTTCCTTCTCATATACAGCTCTAGTACCACAACGTAGCATCACATGTGCAGATGAAGGCAATGAAGAGGGAGCAACGGTGGGGTGGTGGTACAGCGCCAGCCAAGGGACGCAAATATCCACCGGAAGAAGCCAAAGGAGGGTCATCCATTGGGTGAC
>VXOZ01000246.1:14176-19755 GCA_009839775.1 Chloroflexota bacterium
CCTGTCCTACTCGACCTTGAGTTGCTCGTTGATCGTAGTCTCGGCGAAGGGCAGGAATTCCTCAATCGAGGCCTCGCGTGCGCGCACGCTGTTGTAGATCGGCTGCAGGATGTCGCGGATGTCGTAGAAGTTGGAGTACTTCAACATACCGTGACCGGACTGCGGCGTGTGCTGGGCCTCGAGGAAGTAGGTGGTGCCGTCAACCTGGCCGTCGTACTTGGCTTCCCAGTGCGACTTGGCCTGATCGAAGAGGTGCAGCATGGGCGTTACCACGTGGCCGGTCACCTCAAGATAGGTGAGACCGTTGTCGCCCTCCAAGAACCACTTCATCACTTCCCACGTCTGGTCGATGTGATCGGTGTTGCCCGCGAAGACCGCGTGCGTGTAGTGGCGGCCGGAGTGGTTCGGCGGCTCGCCGGTGTACGCCAGCGCGCCAATACCCCAGTCGAACGCCGCTTCTTTGGCTTCCGGCGGTACCACGAACATCACGGAGATACCAAAAGCGCCGGTGGTGAAGAACGGGTGACCGCTCCTGCCACCAACGATCGCGGCATGCTCATCGCCCGTCGGCATCACGCGGAACTTGTCCACGATGTCGATCCAGAAGTTGATGCCCTGGACGTAGTGATCGTTGTTCATGGTCGCCTTGTTATTCTCGGCGTCCCAGGCCAGGCCGCCGAAGAAGGTGCCGTCACCGATGCCAAAGGTGTTGAAACCGGTGTAGCCGCGGCGCATACCGAACTGCTCGGTGCCCTTGGTCAGCTTCTCCATGGCGTCGATGTACGCTTCCATCGTCCAACTCTCGTCGGCCGGGTCGGACGGCGGATACGGCACGCCTGCCTCGTCGAAGATGTTCTTATTGTAGGCCCACGTGTCCACGGACATGCTGGCGGGGAAGCCCCACGTCACGCCCTGGTTGGAGACGAAGTCCACGCCCTCGGCGATGAACGTCTCGTAGGGATTGATCCCGTCGCGGCTCATCAGCGGGGTCAGCGGAGCGATCAGGTCGCCATCGACGAATTGCAGCCAGGTGCCCCAGGTGTTCTCGAAGAGGCCCACGGGGGTACCGGCGGCGAAGAGAATCGGAATGTTCTGGCGCACGCCGGTGCCGCCGCCATCCACGATCTTGATGTCCAGGGTGATGCCGGGATTGGCTTCCTGAAAGCCGCCATAGAGCGCCTGCTCGGCCTCGTTGCGGGCCGGACGCGTATAGGTGAGATAGAGAATCGAAACCTCTTCGGGAGGCGCGGGGGCCGCCTCGGCCTGCTTCTCCTCCATCTGTTCTGCCGGCTTTTCCTCTTCCATCATGGTTCCGGTCGCGCCACCGCACGCTGCGGCGAGCACGGCTCCGGCTCCGATGGCAAAACCGCCAAGCATCGTTCTGCGGGTGATGCTACTTCCCACGGTGCTCGTATTCATCCACATCTCCTTCTTTCTGCTCTAGTACTAGAACACGTCACCAAATTAAAATTCTGCATCAACGCACAATATCGTGTCAAATTGCGTGCGCAAGCAACAAAAACTGCTGGTTCACCGACTGATTTTCAGCCGCCTTCAGGCAATTTCAGCCGCGGCCTACTCAGCCACCGAGACTTCCGGCGGGGTGATGTAGTCGTGGTACCGTTGCGCGACCTGGGCGGTGGCGGTATCGCCGGCGTGCACGTAGATGCGGTATTTGAAGCGCAGCAGACCGCCCTCCGGCAGCACGTGGCTGCCGTCCACGCCCGGGTTGGCGTAGAAGTCGTGCAGGCCGAAAGGGTTGGCGGTAAAGAGGCCGTAGTTGCGCGCGTGCCAATACGTTGGATGCCGGAAGCTGCTGGGATGGTCGTAGACGGCAAATCCCAGGGTCTCGCCTTTCACCGGGCCTGTGTAGGCCAGCCACTGCGCGCGTTTGCCCCAACACTCCGCCTCACCGATGCCGCCAATGGCGTTCTCCATGCGGCCGTCGTCCGAGGCGTCCATGCTGGTGGCAACCCGCAACGAGATGATGCCGCCCTCTTTCGTATCGCCAAAGTGTGCCGGTCCCGCCGTGGCGCGGAACGTAACCTCCACGTCAATGAGCCGCGCGCTGGAGGGCAAGGGGTAGAACGTAAACCGCCGCTCGTCTTCCACCACCTTCTGCTCGTCAGACCCGACCCAGTTGTTAGTGGAGCGTATCGCCCCCAGCACCGGGCCGCTGACGTGCTCGCCGCAATCGCCGTAGGCCGGCAGGAATTCAACGTGCCGCTGGTAGCCGTGACCTTCCACCTCGCTCCACACGTCGGCGCCGCTCACCTCGCCGTGGGAGACGTAGATGGACTTGTGGTGGGGATGGTCGTGCTTCTCGCCCGGCACGTCGGGGATCATGGGGTAGTTGCGGGTCATGCCCTCGCCGGTGGGGCCGATGACCGGATAGAGATAGGGCTTTACCACCGGCTGAGCATAGCGATAGGTGGTGAAGAGCGCACCGTTCATGTGCACGTCCACGCCGTGCTCACCCTCCGATACCGTCACGCCGCCTGGCGCGGAGCCTTCCTGCACGGTGTAGGTGCGCGATGTCCCCGCAGCTAACGCGGGCACTACCCACACGAGGTGAGCACCGGAGCAGCCCGGCACAATCTGCGCGGGTACTTCAGCACCGGTCTCGTCGTCCCGCGCCACGTAGCTCGCGGCGGCGTCCAATCCGTCGGCGGCTGCCCACACCGGGCATTCATTGCGGTCGTGATTACCTGCGTGAACGGTGAGTTGCTTGCTTGCCATACCTTCGTCCTTCTCTTTTTTGATCGCTATTGTGAACGCAAACTCCGGTCGATCACGTGTGATTATACACTGTGCGGCAGGGAGCACACGGCACATGGAAGACGGGCGCAATGTCCAACCATGCCACCCTCGAATCCGCTCGCCCCCGTATCACGTACGGGGCAGGCTCTGAGCTTGCCTGTCCTGAGCCAGTCGAAGGGTGAAAGGAAGGCAGTGCACACATTATCTTCACTCACGCCGCCCATGCTTCGACAGGGGCTTCGTAAAGCCCAGGCTTCGTGCAGCCCTCAGCACGAACGGCGCACACATTACGGCGCGAACGGGGAGGGCGCCTACGGTGTCGTCAGCCAATCGCTGCGGCGTCGGTTACACTGGATGCACGTCCAGCCATCAGCAGCCAAGGAGCCGGCGCCCGTGAAAATCCCTATAACCATGTCGCACGGTACCGACCAGATTCCGGGCAAGCGCAATCCGCTGACCCAGGACCATTTCGCGCAACTGGTCGCGATTGCCCATGAGCTAGGTTTCCAGTCCATCAGCTACGACGATCTGGCGGCGTGGCTGAGGCACGGCAAAAGTCTGCCGGAGCGTCCCGTCATGTTCGACTTCGATCATCCGATGAAGTCCATGCGCCATGAGGTGATGCCCGTGCTGGCGCGCTACGGCTACACGGCCAACCTCTTCATCAATACCGGGCTGATGGACGACATGTATCGCGGGGGCGTGCCGGACTTTACCGAGCGGGAGATTTTGCTTTGGGAAGAGGCCGCTGAACTGGCGGAGGCCGGCTGGCAGATCGGCGCGCATACGGTTACGCACCCGAACCTCTCCGAACTGAGCCAAGAAGATCCCACCGGCGCAATGCTGCGCGCCGAACTGGCGCAATGCGACGAGACGATTGAACGAAACCTCGGCATCACGCCGCGTGATTTTGCCTTCACCGGCACGAGTTGGAGCAGCAGCGCGGAACGCGAGGTGAAGGCTCGCTACCGCTTCGGACGCCTGTGGATCGTCGGCGCGGAGTATCAAGTGGACGGTCGCAAGACTCGCTACGCTGACTTGGTCGGCGTGCCCGGCGCGGATGCACCTGATGGCGGCCCGCCCCACGCCGCGCGTTACATCACGTGCGATTCCGATCCGTACCGTCTGCCGTCCATGGAAATCAACGCGCTCGTCTTCGCGCCCGCAGCTTTTCGCCGCTATCTGGAAGGCGCATTGGAAACCTAGGAGGAGATGAGCCTCTACGTCCCGGTGTGCCGTATGTCTTCCCGGTACACCGGCGCCTGCGTTGCCGCTAGTCTTTCCAGCAGTTTTGCGGCGGTTTGGCCGGCGTCGTATCGCCGCAACTGCCTGCCAAGCGAGGCGGCGCGGTCGTGCATTGCGGTTGAGGCAAGCGCCGTCTCAATTGCTCCGCGTAACGCCGCGCTCGAGACTCCGAAGGGGTCGATCGCGGTTCCCGCGCCGAGCCACCGTACGCGCTGGGCGTTGTCCGGCTGGTCGTGCGCAAAGGGCGCAACCACGGCGGGCTTGCCATGCAGCAATGTGCCAACGGTCGAACTCGCACCGCCATGGTGCACCACAAGCTGTGCCTTGGGAATGATGAGGCTGTTGGGCACGTAGCGTTCCACCCGCACGTTGCACGGCGGCACGGGCAGATCGGCGGGGTTGCCGCCCGTTGTTACCACCACGTCCGCATCGAGGCCCCGCGCCGCGTCGAATAGCGTCTCAAAGAACGTAGACTGGTAGAGACTTTGCACCGTGCCGATGGTTGCGTAGACAAGGGGACGTTCTCTTGGCAAGTCCTCTAACCAGTCCGGCACTGCATAGTCATGCGGACGGTCCCAGAGGGACGGGCCAACGAAGTGCACGTGGGGCGGCCAGGCTCGCCGCGGGTATTCGAATTCCAGCGGCATGAGCGCGAGCACCAAGAACGGAGATTGCGTGCTCTTGAGAAAGCTGTCGCGGACCGGCGGCAAACCGAATTCGACCCTGATCGCGTTGAACTGACGGTCGTGTCTGCGCGCTACAAAACGCAGGAGCGGCCAGAACAGCGGCGTGGCGAGGCGCTGGAGTGGTTTTGGAGGAAAGGGCAATCCGATCCCGAAGGGGTGTGCGCCCGCGCTCTCTATCAGCCCGGGAAATACGGTCGTCGTTGCCCACGGCAGGCTGCTAGTGTCCGCCACGATGCTGGCAAGATGGGTGAAGGAATCGAATACGAGCACGTCCGGTTGCCATGACGTCACGGCATCCAATACTTCGCGGGCGGCGGTGGCGGCAAACGGAAACATTACCTCACGCGCCAAAAAGTCCAGCCCCTGCTTGCCGCGCAGCCGCCCAAACTCCGGCCAGCGCGTCAGGGCCTCTTCCGCTGTGATAGGCGGACCCGCCGGAAAGTACCGTGTTACCAACGGTGCGACGGTCTGCTCCACGCCAGGCCCGGAGGCGTAACCGACCTCGTGCCCGCGTGCCATGAGCGCCTGCACAAGCGGAAGCGTGGGGTGGACGTGTCCGGCAGCGGGAATTGCGACGAAGAAGAAACGTGCCACGAGAATAGCGTTTCGTAGTCAAGTAAATGAATGGCGCAGACTAGCCAGCACCCAATCGCCGCCGCGTGGCGAAAGCTGCATAGTACAATGGTAGCAAAGGATCTCTCAGGCCACTCCAATTGTTCAGAATGGAAGCCTGGGCACGAGATGACTATTCTGCGTATTGGTGGTCTTACTTCCCTTTCCTTGAGTAGACCAGCAAAAACCCATGCCGCAGCGAGAATATCCCCTCTCCCACTGGGAGAGAAACTGTCTTGGCTGTCAAGGGGTGGCCGGTTGCCAGGGTGAGTTTGT
>VXOZ01000135.1 GCA_009839775.1 Chloroflexota bacterium
CTCCACGAGCGAGTCCAGCACGACTTTCAAGTACTCAGCAATACCATCGCCGCCGCCGTGGGCGACGCGTAGCCCACTCCGCCGGGACACCTTGCTGCAGAAGTTGGCAAACTTCATTACAATGCTTAAGCATATACGCAAATAATTAACTAAAGGAAGCGAGCATGGCCCAGGCGCGTACGCTCGAACACTGTCTTGATGAAACGCTTCACCCCGACAAAGCCGCCAAGGTACTGGCGACACTCTTGCGCGACGACCAATTTGAGGAGCTTGCGGCCTACTTTCGGGTGCTAGGGGAGCCCAGCCGTGTCAGACTGCTGCACTGCCTGCTCGATGCCGAGCTCTGCGTCTGCGATCTTGCCGCGCTTTCCAATCTCTCAGTGGCGGCGGCATCGCAACACTTGCGCACGCTACGTAACCTAAACCTCGTCAAACGGCGGCGGGAAGGCAAGGTCATGTGGTACCGCCTAGCGGACGACCACATTCGCAGTCTGCTCAACGTTACGCGCGCGCACCTCGCCCACGCACATGCTCAATCCATGCCGGATGCGCTAACGATGCAAGGATAGTGTGGTGGCTCTGGACTTAAAGCTCCCATTGTCCGAGTTATTTGCGGAAACAGAGACACGGCTCACTGCGCTCTCCGGCCTTTTCTTTCTCGCAGGCGTGATTCTCAGTTTGGCCTCTGCCCCTTCTTGGGCACAAGCGGGTGTTTACCTTGCTGCCATCGTGGTCGGGGGTGTGCCTATCCTACGGGAAGCGTGGGAGGCCCTCTGGGAAGACCGGCGGCTCACGATCGACTCGCTCGTCGTCGTCGCCGTCATTGGCGCTGTCTTGCTGGGGCAGTGGTGGGAAGCGGCGGCGGTAGTCTTTCTCTTCTCCTTCAGTGAGATGCTGGAAGAATTCACCCTGGATCGCGCGCATAGCGCCATTCAGACCCTCATGGAGCTTTCACCGCAGGAGGCGCGCATCAAAGTCGACGGGCGCGAGTCTACGGTGCCTGTGGAAGACGTGGCAGTGGGTATGATTGTTGCGGTACGGCCCGGCGAGCGCGTGCCGGTTGACGGCGACGTAGTTGCCGGTGAATCCACCATAGACCAAGCGGCGATCACCGGTGAGAGCGCTCCGGTTGCCAAGACGAGCGGCGACAGTGTCTTTGCCGGCACCATCAACCAACAAGGGTACCTGGAGATTGCTGCCACGCGACCGTCAACGGACAATGCCATCGCCCGTATCGTGCGTCTTGTCGAGGAGGCACAGCAAGAGAAGGCGCCAACCGCGCAGTTCATCGACCGCTTTGCCGCCTATTACACGCCCGGGATCGTCGTGCTTGCTTTCCTGGTTGCCACGGTCCCGTGGCTGGCATTCGAGCAGCCGCTGGAGGAGTGGGTATACCGTGGGCTTGTGCTGCTGCTTGTCGGCTGCCCCTGCGCGCTCGTCATATCCACGCCAATTTCCATTGTGGCCGCCATTGCTCGCTCCGCGCGTTCCGGCGTGTTGATGAAGAGTGGCGCCGTTCTGGAGTTGCTGGGACAAGCCAAAGTCATGGCCTTTGACAAGACAGGCACCCTCACACGCGGACAACCGGAAGTCACCGACGTCATTCCGGCGGAAGGCTTCAGCGAATCGGACGTGATCCAGATGGCCGACAGGCTGGAGCACCGCTCCGAGCATCAACTCGCCGCTGCGATTCTGCGGCGCGCGGGGCACACTGATACGGAAGAAGACAGCGGTCACGTCCACACGGAGGAGATTCAGGACTTTGAGGCCATTGCCGGTCGCGGCGTGCGCGCGCGCGTTGACGGTACCGTATACGTCTGCGGTAGTCCAGACTTTCTCAGTTCAATCGGCTACGACCTGGTCCCGTACCAAGAAACGATCGCAGCACTGCAAGACGCTGGCAAGACCGCTCTCTTGGTGGCGCAAGACAAGCAAATTGCAGGTCTCATCGCCACCATGGATACCCTGCGGCCTGAAGCGGAGCCCACGCTGCATGCAATCAACGACATGGGCATTTCGCACATGGTCATGCTCACGGGCGATAGTCAACCGACGGCAACGGCAATCGCGCAGCAACTTCCGGTACGCCACGTATCCGCAGAACTATTGCCCTGGCAAAAGCTCGTCGCAATCCAAGACCTCGTGAAAGCCCACGGCAACGTGCTCATGGTTGGCGACGGCGTAAACGACGCCCCCGCCCTTGCCAGCGCTACCGCCGGCATCGCCTTGGGAGGCGCCGGGGCCGACGTGGCCTTGGAGACCGCGGACGTGGTGCTGATGGGTGACGATCTCAGCAAGATTCCCACCGCTCTCCAACTGAGCCGGCGAACCATGACGGTGATAAAGCAAAACATCACCTTCTCATTGGGAATCAAACTGCTAGTGCTGGTGCTTACGCTGTTTGGGTTGACCTACCTTTGGATGGCAATTCTGGCGGACGTTGGCGCGACTATTCTGGTGGCAGGCAATGGTTTGCGCTTGCTCCGATCCTCGGATTAGCACGAAGCACCGGGCTTGCTCCGCATGGAACGCAGCCAAATAACAATACGGCAAGGGTTTGACTCCAATCCGCCGAGGCGACACAGAATTGGTATTATGGGCGCAGCCAGCCGGCGTTGCCGCGATTGCGCTTACCTGCCACAGCCAGGAAGCATTGAGAGCGATTGGAACACGACATTGGGATAACTATGAGTTCACAGACAGAAGGTCATATCGGGCAGTCGGACCAAGAGTTGAAGCGCGCCAGCCAGGGACGAATTGAGGCAGTACTCAGCCTGTTGGATACCGGGGAGCGGCAAATCTACGTACTGCACGTGCGCCTGCTGCCGCAGGCACGTACGTTGCGGCGGCGTTTTCGCGAGGTTGACGCCTTGCGCCTCATGGGCTTCACGCCGCGACCGGAATGCCCCTACTTTCCCTATCAGTGCTTCTACGCCGGCTGCTACTACCGCGAACTTGGCGAGGCTCACGACGACGCCACGCGCCAGCGCTTCGAAGAAATCTTCGATAAGTCCTTGGAATCCCTTGCAGAAGCCATCGAGCACATTTTAGCCGGCGCCTGGCTCGCGGAAGAAATCGGATTGCCCTTGAAGTAAGCTCAATCAAGCTGTGACCGGCACCTTCCTGCACTGAGACTCATCGCAGGATACGGCTACCGGGTTGCGATGGTAAGATGGGCAAGGCGAAACTGTATTAGCAAGGATGGTTATGGTTTGACTTCTCAACTGACATTGTGGCTACTCACTTTTGTGGCGGCCGTTATCGGCATTGTTGTAGGAATCATGATGGTAATGCCGAAGCGTTCTACTGCCATTCGCTGGATTGGTCTCGCAATTGTCGTTGTGGCGCTAGCTGCCTTCGTCTATCAGTTTCGCTCTTTCCCCATTGAAATCAACCGTGTGGACATTACTATCGATCAGTAGACAACCCACCAATTCGGGCGCACTTCGGCTCGAACGGCAAGCGATAACAAGCTCCGCTTGCAATGTTTGTAACTGTCACGTGGCAGTTTGAGTGGGGCGCGGGGTCCCGCAGTCCACGAGCCGGGGCAGTTCACATTGCGCAATCGATGCTGCTCCGCACCGTTAAGACTGTCCTTCCGCTAGATCACTATCCAAATCGAACACGAGCGCGGAATTAATACTGAAACTGCGGTGCCCAGTCGCCCGGGCCATCCTGTAGCAAATCGAACAGGTGCCAAACGCCGCAGTAAAGATCGCCGGGGCCGAAGAAATCGCGGGCAACGCGCACGATTGCACCATCCGGATTCTTGTGGAAGACGGAAACGCCGGGCATGGCGTGAGAGTCGTAGTGCTCTTCCTCGGATCCGAACCCCATATCCTCGATGAATGCGGTGCCTTGGGCCGAATACATGCGGAACCGCCAATCCCGCTTGCTGACCAGTCTCTGTTGCACTTCCGGTGCATCAGGTGACACCACAACAAACGCTGCGCGACTCTCCAGGTGTTGCAGCACGCCATTGAACCCATCGGCCCACATGGTGCAATAAGGGCAACCGGCGCCCATGTTGTGGATCAGAATCAAATCAGACCTGTCGCCAAACATCGCGGAGAGCTTCACGCTGCCATCGGGGCCTGTGAGTTCATAGTCCTCCACGGGCTCCGCAGGCATCCGGCGGCGCAACTCGACAAGCCGTTGCTTGGCCTTCTCTAAGTCAGCCATCGCTGCGGCAAACTGAGCCTCTCCGACTGCATCGGCTGTCATCTATCCCCTTCCTTGCTAGGTTGTATTGACATTTGATGTCATTCCCGCGCAAGCGGGAATCCATCTTCACGCTGCACAGATTGTCCTTCTGCGAGGGGTGGCGAGTCAGGTTACGCGCAAGTATTGCCTTTGTCAAAGGCTTTTCCTGTCACTCCGAGGAGCAAAGCAACAGTGAATTCCGCACAAACGCTTGAGATTCCTCGCCTTCGCTCGGAATGACATCAAATGTCAACACTACTTAATACGAAAGCCATATAACGAACTGACGCTGTATGGTAAAGCTGCTCGCATGCCGGATCATCACTTGCAGACTCCCAAAACGATAGGGCTTCCGTCAGTGGGCACGCACTAGGCTCATTTCTTTCCTTTCTCTGACTGCACCGTGTAGAGCCGAATGACCTCCTGCACCGAGGTCGCATCCTCCGGCCCCCGGTCCTCTCGCACGAAGCCCACCACTCGCGGAAAGCGCAGCGCGTAGCCAAACTCGTCGCCGTCTTGCTTGCCGCACGTGTGGGTGGGGCTGCGCGTAATTTCGTCAGCCTGGATCTCAACCACGTGGGTGGGATTACTCCAAACATCCGGTGCGATCTCGGCTTCTACTCGTGCTGGCATTTGCTCGGCTTTTTCCTTGTCCAGCAACTCGCGAATTTGAACCCATTCCTCCTCCGAGTAGCCGGTGCCAAGACGGGAAATCGTGACGAAGAGGTCACGGTCCTTGTCGTATACGCCGAGCAAGAGGGCGCCAATGCCAAACTGCGAGCGCGCGCCTTTGCCGTACCAGTAGCCTAAGACCACACAGTCCACCGTATCGGAGAGCTCGCCCTGGTACGAACGCTTCATCTTGATCCAATCGAAGCTGCGGCGACCGGCCTGGTAGACCGAGTCGAGCTTCTTGGCCATCACCCCTTCCAGACCGTGTTCGATCTTGTCGGCAAAGAAGGCCTCGATAGCCGCTACGCTGTCGGTTTCTATGTTCTCCGTCACCTGCAGGACCGGGCCTTCTTTCAGAAAATCCAGCATCTTTTCACGACGCTCGGTATAGGGCTGCCGCGTCAAGTCAGCGCCATCGAGATAGAGAAGATCGAAGAGTATCAGACGAAGCGGTAGTTTCTCCGCCATTTCGTCCACGTTATGTTTGCGCCGTCTTTGCGTTGTCATCTGAAAAGGGAGAAAGGCGCCGGTTTCCACGTCATACGCCAGCGCCTCGGAGTCGGCAATGAAGGTGTGTCCCGCTGCCTGTTCGCGCACCGCCGCCACCACATCCGGAAACATGCCGCTGAAGTTCTCCAAGTGCCGCGAGTACATCGTCACATTCTCGCCGTCGAAGTGCACTTGACAGCGAATGCCGTCGAATTTGGGTTCCACGGCACACCGGCCGAGGCGCAAGACGAGATCTTCCATCGTCTTCACTCGCTCCGACGCTGCCGGAATCACGGGCGTGCCGACCACAATGTGAATATCCTGCAACCCATCTACCCCAGCGCGCCAGTAGTCTTTAGCCACGGTAGCCAGGTCAGAGCAAATGCTGTAGGCGCGTTCGATCGCCGGCCGATGCTCTTTAGATCCGGTGCGGGCGAACGAGAGCGCGTCCATGACCGTGGGATCCCCTACGCCCAGCCGCAACCGTCCGAGAGGAATACGCAGGAGATACCGTACCTCTTGTTTGCCGACGTTGCGTACGAGATCGGCCAGTAGCGAGACTTTCTTTGCGACGGAGCCTTCGCCCTCTGTCAGAGCAATTTCCGTAAGGCGTTCGAAGACATGGGCGACCGTGACGGAGCCTTGCTCGCGCTCGATCAATTCTTCCGCCACCGCGCCGTAGTCTCCGATCTCGCTGAAGCGGCGGTGCACGTCGTCCAGGGCCGCTCCCGTACCCTCCGCCACTACCTCGGCAGTAAGCTGCTCCCCGACGCCAAACTCGATGGGCGCATAGAGGGGAGCGACTCGCCCTTGCAAGAGATAGATCACTTCGTCCATCTCCTCATGACGCGTCTTCGTGAAGAGGTCTGCCAGCAATTCCATCATGCGGATGCGGCTGCGGGTTGCGTCAAGTTCGGCAAAGTACGCAGTCAGTTGGTGGAAGTAGAGGGCAGATAGTTCCTCAGTTGGATCGATGGCATTTTCGGTCGAGGACATAGCTACACACGCCTCTCCTAATGGGTTATCTCCGTGAGATACAAAAGATCAGTCAGACTGGGTAGTGTGAGCAAAACACACTTATTGGGCTACAAAAAAGGATAACAAAGATGCGTGGTTGGAGCATCCCTGTCGTGACCGGCGACAACTTTCTTGCTCCCTTGTATTCGGCGCAATTCCCTCCCGCGGAGACCCTTGCAGAACTAGGCCCCAAGGGCAAGGAGTTACACCCTCTCCTTGGGGGAGAGGGCCGGGGTGAGGGGATTTCTTGCCTTTCTAACCGCATGACAGCACAGTCAATATGTACCAGAACCAAACTCGCTATGAACCGACTGGCGTTCAGAGCAGATTCACCCTCACCCTAACCCTCTCCCGTCGAGGGAGAGGGGACTCTCTCTTCCGCTAGGGTTACGCAAAGGTCTCTGTCGAGGGAGAGGGGACTGCCTCGCTGCGGCGAGGGTTGTTATGCAAAGGTCTCTCCCGCGGAAGTGCTTGCCGCCAAGAGCCGCCAAAATGCGCTCGGCCCTGACGGTCCTTTACCTTCTGCCTTGGCACCTAGTCATAGGATTTTCTTGGCGGCGCATGCGAACTGCGGTATCGTATGAGACACCGGCAGCAGGCACAAGCAGCGCATAGGAGGCGGCATGGCCGGATCGGTTCGGTTGGGGCATCTCTTTGGCATACCGCTGGCGATTCACTACACCTGGCTCATTGCCGCTGGCTTGGCCACTGTCATCCTCTCGCCTGCAATACTTCCTTTCGACCGTCCGGGCTTGTCAACTCCCGTGTACTGGCTGGTCGGCGCAACCGCAAGCGCCCTGTTCTTCAGCTCGGTCGTGGCCCACGAGCTTTGCCACGCGCTGGTAGCGCGGCACTTTGGCATTCCGGTGCGGGGCATTACGCTCTTTGTCTTTGGCGGGATTTCCACCCTTGCGCGCGAAGCGCGGAAACCGACGCACGAACTGCTCATTGCCACCGCCGGGCCCGCTTGCAGCCTCACCCTATGCGTCGCACTCTTCACACTGCAACGCCTCATGCAACCTCACTGGGCGCTTGGCAGTAGAATGATACTCTACCTGAGCCTGGCGAATCTCTTCTTCACCCTCTTCAATCTCATTCCCGCGCTGCCGCTGGATGGCGGGAGAGCGTTGCGCGCGGCCATTTGGTACTTCAGCGGAAGCTTTGGGCTGGCTACGAGAATCGCTACCATCTTGGGGCACTTGCTGGGATTCGGCTTAATAGGGCTGGCGCTGTTCACAATCGCGTCGTACGGCGAATGGATTCTCGGGGGACTGCTGATTGTGCTCGGCTGGTTCGTTCACAGTGCGGCGGAAATGGCGCAGCAGAATGCGCAAAACCGTGATCTAACCTTGGGCGTCACCTTGAATGACGTGCCCCGGAGCGACGTTGCCTTTGTCGCACCCGATACATTGCTCCAAACGCTCGTGTACGACTACCTACTCGCAGAAGACTCTGCCCCAAGCCTGCTTGCGGTGATGCGCCATGGCACGCTCCTTGGCATCGTTACGGCAAGAGAAATTCGGCGGGTGCCAAGCGTCCATTGGTCGCACACACAGGCGCAAGACGTCATGATTGAGAGTTCACCAGAGGAATTCCTGGCGCCTATGACACCGCTCGAAGACGCCCTGGAACATATGGAAGTAGGGCGCTTAAGCTACGTGGTCGTAGCGAACGGCGAGGAAGAGCGCCTCGAGGTGATCAGCTACAACGATATGCTTCACTTCTTGCACGGCAAGCGGGAAGAGCCCTGAAAGCGTATGGCGGTTGCGCGTTCGTGAGGCCTGCGCCTACCGGCAAGACCGCATCCACCCGATAGATGGAGGAGAATTCCGAAGTTACCTCTTTTTGTCCTGCCACATTGTCGGGGTTCTCCATCACGCAACTGGGCGGGCCAACGTTTCATTCACGCTGGGCCGCCCAGTTTCTTCCGGTCGGAGGCTCTCAATTCATGCCAGGAGGGCAAGCCGTAAGCTATTGCTCTTAATTGAGCAGACGCCTGGCACTATGGACCAGAACGGAGCAGGTCATTGGCTATTGCTTCGTTCTTCACTTTGCGTCAAGATGTCAGGCGGCCAAACGTGGATCTTCACCTCGCCGAATATGGCAGCCAAATCCGCTCGAATTTGGCTGATGCCCGTATTGATGGCGTCTATGTCACTTTCGCCCGCGTTGTAAACCGTGTACCACGTATACTCATAGCCAATCTCCCGCCAACTTGGGAGGATCACATCGATGTAGGTCTCCTCGGGAACCATAAGACCCTCATTGAAGTACGGCGGCTCGTAGAACCAATACACATCCTTGGGGTCAAGCGGTGACCAACTCCCCACAATCTTCACTTCAATTGGTTCCGGATCTCTTCCCAGATGGCGGTAAACCAGGATGAGGTGGTCGCCGACTTTCGCGCCGATCTCATCCAGCTTCTCCGTCGTCATGACGGCTTCGATGAAGGGATCGCCCGGCTTAGCTGGGTTGGCAAAGCGCCCTTCCAGGATGTGGACGTGCTTGTCGAAATCGGCCGCAAAGGAGATGAAGCCCCAATCGACGAACCGGCGTGTTGAGAAATCTCTGCCATCGCCCTGCACGAGAATAGGCATGTGCTCCGTTTGCGCGTAGCGGGTGGAAAGGAGTACGGGAACGCCTATTTCGCTCGGCGCCGTCACCCGCAAGTACTCATCTGCCTGCTCGTATTGCAGAAGTGAAATGTTGGTCTCGTATCTCGGCTCGAACTTGCGCACGAGCAAACTGGCGGGCGAGCGCGTCTGGCGGGATTGCGCATCGTCCGCAGAGGGCTGCGTAGCTGGGCCGCTCAATTCGTTGAGGTTGACGGTCGCACAAGAAACCAGCGCCGCCATCGCTACCAGTCCGATTACGGCAGCGAGAAGTGCGTTGCTGCGGTTTCGCAGCCGCTTGCTGATGGGGGTAAGAATGGAATAGATCATGAGATAGCTCCTCCTTACACGTGACTCTCGCAGTCATCTCATAGATACCTGAGCAAGATGACAATGCCTTGAGTTAACCGAAGCCAAGGTGGCTTTTGGCAATGAGCCTTGAGTGCCTACACATGACCGGACCTCCTTGTAGCCTGCAGCGAAAGCACCATACCCTTACTTTTCAAGCTAGCATAGACCGGTGCTTGTCCAACCGTTAAATGGCAGATTCTTCGGAAAAGTTAAGGGGCCTCTTAGCGAACTCTAAGGTTGTTGTGGCGTAGAGTTAAGGTAGCCCGGGAAGAGCGACCGCGTTGCATCTGGCGCGGTCACTCACTCTGCTGCGCGAGGGCCGCGCGCAGACGTTCTCGCTCAGACGCTAGCGCCGCGCTCACTTCCACCGGGTACGGCGGGTCGGCAGTCTCAAGAGCGTGCAAGCGCGGCGGCAGCGCCTGCCGTTGTTGCCGGGCTCGCTCCCGCGCTGCCGCGAGGTCGCTGTGGCCCGCAGGCAAGCGCTTTCCCTCACGCATGACGGGATTGAGTAGGGGCGTACCGCCCGGCACGTCCTCATCCGCCAGCGCGATTACGTCGCGCGTGTACGTTCCACCCGCTTGGAAGCGAAAAACCTGCTTCCGGCTCGGCAGCGAAGACTTGCCGGCGGAGAGCTTCATGCGTCCGCGCCCGCCGTACGCTACGAGCTTGTACGCGCAGTCTATGGTGGGCGCATCGCTGGATACGCTCATGCGCGTGCCTACGCCAAAGCCGTCGATCGGCGCCCTTCGGCTTATCAAGTGGGATATGGCGTACTCATCGAGGCTGTTGCTGGCAAATATCTCCACGTGGTGAAGACCCGCGTCATCGAGGATGCGCCGGGAGGCACGCGCTAGTTCCTCTAAATCACCGGAATCCAGGCGGATCGCCCGCACGCGGAACGCATCACCAAGTTCTCGCGCGAGTGTGACTATCTTCTTCACACCCGCCAACGTATCGTAGGTATCCACAAGCAAGACCGTGTCCGGGTAGAGCGCGGCAAATTGCCGAAACGCATCGAGTTCGTCTGCATGCGCCTGAATGTAACTGTGCGCCATGGTGCCCCGGACCGGAATGCCGTAGCGCTTCCCGGCAAGGACGTTGGAGGTTGCCGCCACGCCCGCCACGTGAAAGGCACGCGCGCCCCTGACCGCGGAGTCAATGCCGTGGGCACGCCGCGAACCAAAGTCCACCACGGCGGACCCTTGCGCCGCCTGGACCACGCGTGCAGCTTTCGATGCCATGAGGGTCTGGAAGTGTACTTGATTGATAAGCAGAGTCTCTACTAACTGTGCTTGAGGCAGTGGCGCCTCAACGACGACCAATGGTTCCAAGGGGAATGCCACGGTGCCCTCGGGCAGCGCATACACGTTGCCGGTAAAACGGAAATCTGCGAGGTATTTCAGGAAATCCGGGGAAAAGCTTCCCAACTCTGCCAGGAAGCCAAGCGCCTCAGCAGAAAAGGTCAGATTTTCCAAGTAGCGCAGCACGTCGGCGACACCGCATACGACGAGGTAGTTCCATCCCTTTGGCAGTCGCCGCGCGAAAAAGTCGAATACTGCTACATCGTCCATTCCCTCATGAAAGTACGCTTGGAGCATGGTGAGAGCATAGAGATCAGTGAAGAGGGCGGCGTCGGGACTTTCTTCCCAGTCGCGCAGCAACATAGCGGCATTCCCTAGTAACCATTAATGCCCGTTGAAAAGTCAGAGGATGAACTGAGCGATGGAGTGTCTGACGACACCGTGTCGATCGGGCTTGAGGCCATTCCACGGCACCAGGCGGTCGAACGCTGCCAGCAGATACCCCAGATGAGACGTGATGCACCCCCACCCTCTATGGAGTAGCGCAGACCAACGGTCACCAGTTTGCTTGGAAAGGGCGCTGCTTGGCTGTGGTGCGGCACGTCTTGCATGGCTTCACCTACCCGACAAAACCGTTCAGTGCTACCATCTACGCTAACCATGAGGCGCTCCTCCTGTGGGCACGGTATTCACTCCACAGCATGGGCATCCCCATGATAGCTTCAAAACTAGCACCAGTGGTTAGGAGATGCAGTTTTCGACTTTGCGGGAGGCGAAGTATTCTGCGCCAAACTGGTACGGTGCGAATGCGAGTGTCTGCGGAGTGGCGTCAATTTCCGTGAGAAAAGTGCCTGGTACAAGCACAGTAGCGGTACCGCAAGCAACTGCCGTGCCGTATAATGGGAGCAAGAGGACACAGCGAGCGTGAGCGTTTACTGCAGCAGAGGAGGGACTGCCGGTGATACGGAATGATCCTGCCGGGAGCGAGAGCCTACCCACTACACTTGAGCCCCTCGCTCCGACCAGCGACCCCATGTCCGCCGACAAGTTGCTGAAGCAAGGTCTGACCTTCGACGACGTTGTACTCATTCCCGATTATTCCGCTGTTCTGCCCAAAGATGCCGATACCCGCACGTGGCTGACCCCGACGATTGCCCTCAATATCCCGCTTATTTCCGCCGCCATGGATACCGTGACCGAAGCGCGCCTAGCTATCGCTTTGGCGCGTGAAGGCGGCCTCGGCGTTATCCACCGCAACCTGGAAATCGACGTCCAGGCTGCTGAGGTGGATAAAGTCAAGCGCTCGGAAGCCGGCATGATCGTCGACCCCATCACCTTGGGTCCCAATGCCACCGTGCGCCAAGCCGTTGACCTGATGGAACGCTACCACATCTCCGGCGTACCCATTACCGAGAACGGCAAGCTGGTGGGCATTCTCACCAACCGCGACATTCGCTTCGAGGAGAACCTCGACCAGCCCGTCCAGAACGTAATGACCAAGGAGAACCTCGTCACGGTCCCCGTGGGCACTACGTTAGAGGAAGCCAAGGAGATCTTGCGCCGCCATCGCATCGAAAAGGTCCCGGTGGTGGACGGCAGCTTCATGCTCAAAGGCCTTATAACAGTTAAAGATATTGCCAAGAAAATTCAATTTCCGTTGGCGACAAAGGACGAGAAAGGACGCCTGCGCGTGGGCGCGGCCGTCGGCACGAGTGTCGAGGGCATCAAGCGCGCGCAAGAGGCGGTGGCGGCCGGCGTTGACGTGCTGGTGCTCGATAGCGCCCACGGCCATTCGGCTGGCGTCATCGAGACTCTGCGCAAGTTCAAGACGCTCTTCGACGTGCCGGTGATCGCCGGCAATATCGCCACGGCAGCCGCGGCAGAGGACCTCATCGCGGCCGGCGCGGACGCGCTGAAAGTGGGTGTGGGTCCCGCCTCCATCTGCACCACGCGGGTCGTGACCGGCACCGGCGTGCCGCAGATCACGGCAATATCCGACGTTGCCGCCGTTGCCACGCAGTACGGCGTCCCCGTGATCGCCGACGGCGGCATCCAATACGCGGGCGACGTGGCCAAGGCGATTGCCGCCGGGGCCGACACGGTCATGATCGGGTCGCTCTTCGCCGGCGTGGAAGAGAGTCCGGGCGAGGTGGTGCTGTACCAAGGCGAGCAGTTCAAGGAGTACCGCGGCATGGGTTCGCTGGGCGCTATGAAGGCGCGCACCGCCAGCCGCGACCGCTACTTCCAGGACTACATTGGCGAGGAGTCGAAGCTGGTGCCGGAAGGCATCGAGGGCCGCGTGCAGTACAAGGGGCCGCTCTCGGCCCTGGTGACCCAACTCGTCGGCGGCCTGCGCCAATCCATGGGCTACTGCGGCAATGCCACCATCCAGGAAATGAAAGAGCACGCGCGCTTCGTCCGCATGACCGCCTCCGGCCTCCGTGAAGCCCACCCCCACGACGTCATCCTGACCAAAGAAGCGCCGAACTACTCGCGGTAGCCTCCTCGCAACAGTGGCAAAGGGCGTTAGCCACTTGAGTTTCTCGGTACAACTCGGTTTGTGCCGAGAAAAACGCTACTTTCGCAGTCACAAACACCTACTCTTGGTGTTTTTCTGCACCCGGTTTTGGCAAAGCTGATTCGCCCCCTGCTTGGGTGCTCCAGCAAGCTAGTAACTTGGAATAGACAACTGTAATGAACTGTTAGCGGAGTTCACCAATGCCAATCGAGACGTCAGAAAAACCTCCTCAGTGGTACGTGCCTCGCATCTCTGCGATTAGTCCCACCGGCCCGGAGATTGCGCTGGCGGTCGGTGAAACGGTTGCGCTTAGCGTAGAGATCGAGCCGTGGCAGACTTTGCCGGCGGAGCAGGCGTGGCAGCGGCGCGCGGAGCCGGTGCTTTCCACGACGAATACCACGCAGGACTGGTCGCGGGTGATGCTCTACATGCCGCGCGTGATCCGCGCCGACGGCGTGTGCAAGATGTGGTACGTGGCTACATCCGGGCCGCCGCGGCCCGCTAATTGCCATTTGGGCTATGCCACCTCGGAAGACGGCATCCACTGGGAGGAGTATCCCGGCAACCCCATCGTCACCGATCAGGATCTGCAAGACGCCGGCGGCTGGGGGTGGTGCTTTCAGAGCCCGTTCGTGCTCTACGACCTGGCAGAGCGCAAATATCGCATGTGGTTCTCGGCACTCACGCATTGGGAGCAAACGCAAGACGGCGAGTTGGTGGAGATGACGCAGCAGGTGGGCTATGCCGAGAGCCCGGACGGTATCGCGTGGGACATTCACCCGGAGCCGGTCACCCGCAGCGGGCGCTGCGCCACAGTTCTCAAGGAGGCCGACGGCACCTTCACCATGTGGGCGAATGCCCGGCCGGACGGCGATCCCGACCCCAGTTCCATTTACGGCCACATCATGCTCTTGCGCTCGTCCGACGGCATTCACTGGGAACAAATCGCCGACGTCATTCAGCCGGAAGGCATTTACAAGTCGTGTGTTTATCCTCACGTAATCCGTGACGGGCCGGGGTTTGCCATGTGGCACGGCGGCCACCGGGAGTCTCTGCGCGGTGACGTGGAGTTCGCGCGCGGTCAATTGGATGACGCCTACGGCGACTGGTTCGACCTCACAACCGCCCGCTCGGCGGACGGCTTGGCATGGACCGACCGGCCCGGCCTCCCCGTGTTTCCGCCGAACGTCGACAAGAGCGCATTCGACGCCCGCTACACGTCCACACCCCACGTGCTCAAGTTGCCCGGCCGCTACGTGCTCTACTACTCCGCCCGCGACATGCTGGAGGGCTGGCTGCAGGCCGACGGCACGCCGGGTCCAGGACGGGGCTTCGCGTACCGCCACATTGGCTACGCTTCATTGGAAGCAGAGGAGCACACAGATACAACGCTCAGCTATGCGTGGTCTGCAAATGAAATGTCGAACGCAGAGCGAAGCGGTACTTTTCGCTTTTCCACGCGAGAGCCCGGCACGCATCACGTCACGTGCCAGATCCAAAACGCCAATGGCAGTGCCGCATATACATGGAAACTCATTGTGGGCAATTAGCCTGCGGCGCTCCCCTCTGCCTTAATCCAAAAAGAGATCGCCAGCCACCTTTGCTTCGAACGCGTAGGGGCACGATATATCGTGCCCCTACATCGGTACAAGTGTCTCTCCAACAAACGAGTGAAGGACAGCTACTGCTGCCGGGTGTCTTCCAGTTCGGACTGAATCTCCTGGATGTCTGCAGGCCAGGTGCTCTTGATGTAGGCCAGCACCGCCCAGATTTCGCCATCGCTCATTTTGTCTTCAAAGCCGGGCATGTTGCTCTTATAGTCGCTGCCGACAACGGCGGTTGAGCCGTACTTGGTCACGTCGAACAACAGCGCATCGGTATGGTGCCAGGTATGTCCGGTCACATCATGGGGTGGGGCGGGCAGAAAGCCGTTTTCGTCGCGCTCGCGCCAGTTGGGCTGTCCTTCCAAGTTCGCGCCGTGGCAACTCGCGCAGTGCAATTGATACTGGACTTCACCACGCCTTACCAATTGCCGATCGGAAGCATCCGCCCGCATGGCTTCGCCGTCACCCAAGACGAACAGCCATAAAGCGGCCAGCACGACGACCACCGTTCCCAAGGCAGCAGCAGAAAGCGCAAGCCAACGGCCTGATGAACTCTTTCTTTTTCTCGCCGACTTGCGTCTGTTCATGAAGATCAATTCCTGTGTTTGGCCAAGATTGGGCGCGGGCTTCTCACTTTTTATGCGACCACTCGTACTATTAAATCACTCTTGTCTGGGCGCGGTTTTTCGCCCTCATCAGGTAGTCGTCATTGTACTATACCAGCGCGGATTAATACAGGGGAGGGGTATATTTTGGAGGCCTCCTTTACCCAGGATTTTCGTTGCGGCGGACCGGTCGCAGCGCCGCGCGCGCTCTTCCGTTGTCGCTCAGCACGTTCCACCCGGAAACGCCTAGAATTGCGTGGCGGGCCGTGCCCTCAATGGCGTACTATACAGACATCCTGCGACGAATTTGGTAAGGCCGAATAGAGGAAGTGAAAGACGATGGCGACAACGAGCGGACCGATTGGGGTAGCCGTCCTCGGGTGCGGCAGCATTTCCCATCCTCATCTTGATGGGTGGCAGCGGTTGGTGCGAGACGGGGAGGCTCGCTTGGAGGTGGTTTGCGATACCGCGCGCGAGCGCGCCGAGGCCCAGGCACAGCGGTATGGCGCGGCTGCTGCCGCCACCGACTATGTGGAGGTCTTGCAACGGCCGGAAATCCAAGCCGTTGATATCTGCCTACCTCATCATTTGCATCTACCCGCCATTCTTGCGGCTGCGGAGGCCGGTGTGCACGTGCTTTGTGAGAAGCCGCTGGTGCTCGATATGGACGAGGCCGTGGAAGCCATTCGCGCCTGCCGCGACGCCGGCGTGAAGCTCATGACCGCCGACCGCGACCGGTTCGAGCCGCCCGCCCGCGCCGTAAAGCGCATTCTCAACGCCGGGCTCATCGGCGACATTTACCATGTGCTCGAGCGTCACCTGCTCCACAAGGATGTAATCAGACAGGGAGCCAGCGCGAACATGGGTTGGAAGCTCGGCAAAGCCACGGCGGGCGGCGGCGCGCTGCATCGCGACGGCTGCTATTACATCGATACCCTGCTCTTCTGGGAGGGCAGCGGCGTGAAGCACGTCGCGGGCGCGGAGATCGATAATTTCCTCTGGGATACGGCGGAGATCGAGACAACTTCCCACGTGTTGTTCCGCTTTAATAGTGGCGCGATTGGCGTTTTCGAGATGGTATGGTGCATGCAGGGCCCGCAGCACCGCGAAATCTTCGTGACGGGTAGTGAAGGATATATCAAGCTGGAAGGTGGAATCGGCCATGGCTCCGATGCCACGATCACGCTCTATAGCAATAAGATTCCGTGGCTGGCGTTTGACGATCCCGCAGTCGCGCAAGCCTTTGCCAATTGCACGTTCGAGCAACCCAGTCGCAACAATCCGGAAATGGCCAACGAAAAGCTCGTGCTGCACGTGCCGTATGCGGGAGGCTTTACCGCCCAGGAGAAGGAGTTTCTGGCCGCCATTCGCGAGGACCGCGAGCCGGAGTCCAACGGCATCGACGGCGCTCGGTCGCTGGAGGTCGTTGAGGGCGCCTACATCGCCGCACAAGAGGGGCGGCGCATTGACTTTCCGCTGCGGGATTGGGAGTCGCTGGCGTAGGCCTGCGGATAGCTTGGCATTTATCGAAATCCGGGATTTCAGATTAGCGGGTTCGAGTTGGCGCGAATGATGATAAAGATCCTGCGGCTAATGTGGTAGTGCCAGTAGGATTGGGATGGACCAGCGCCGATTTCCCCTCACCCCGGCCCTCTCCCCAGGGAGAGGGAGTAAACTTGAGTACTCGGGACTTAGTTGCGCAAAGTTATCCGGTGGGAGTGAGAGGCTTCCCGCCTGCCGTCACGGTTCGAGAGAGTACCTTAACGAGGCCTATTCGTCCAAAGAAAGTGTGAGGAGGGGTCAGACCATGCGCTATCGTCCGCTAGGCAACACAGGACATCATGTTTCGGAAGTCGGCTTGGGCACGTATCCGTTGGGCGGCACGCTCATAACGAGCGGCAGCTACTGGACGGGCCCGGCCACGTACGGCGAAGTATTGCTCGAGACCGCGGTGGAGACTATCCATCACGGGCTGTCGCTGGGCGTCAACTTCATCGACACCGCGCCGGTGTATTCGGAAGCTGAGGTCTACATCGCGGAGGCGCTGCGCCGGCGGCCCAAGCACCTGAAGCACATGGAAGTCTTTGTGGAGACGAAAGGCGGCGAGCACGTCAGGCCGGTGGCCGACGGCGGTGACCCCGTGCTGGCGCGGGACTTTAGCCGCGCTGCCTTGCGGGAGAGCGTGCAGCGCAGCAAGGAGCGCCTGCAGACGGATCTTATCGAAGCTGTGCTCCTGCACAGCCCGGTCGCTGAGGAAATGGCAGAAGACCCGCTGGGCCTGCTTGTCGAACTGCGTGCAGAAAGGCATGTCGGACACATTGGCGTCTCCGCCAGCGACACAACGGAAGCCATCCGCCTTATCGAGGAAGACGGCCGCGCGGAGATCATACAGATCGGATTTAGTCTGCTGGAACCGGAACCGACCGAGCGGCTCTTGCCTTTGGCGGAAGAGCGCGGTATCGGCATCGTCATCCGGTCGCCGCTGGCCTCCGGCTTCCTTTCGGGATCGTTCACGGCAGACCACGAGTTCGGGCCGGACGACCACCGCAGTCTCATTCCGCGGGAACGGCTCGCGGAGCGTCTGCGGGATGCGGAGTCCTTCATGTGGCTGGTCGAGGAAGGGATTGCCGAAAGCCTGAGGGAAGCCGCCCTGCGTTATATCCTCAGCTTCTCCGGGGTAACCTCGGTGATTCCCGGTGCCATGAATCCCACGGAGCTCGAGCAGAATGTGGCGATATCCGATCTCGGCCCCCTGCCGGAAGCTGCGCTGGCGCGCATTGTGGAGACGCAGCGGGAACAAGGGGATAAA
>VXOZ01000006.1 GCA_009839775.1 Chloroflexota bacterium
GTCGTCCTGCCGAATGAGCGTTGGCTCCAAGTTTACGCCGGGCGAGAAGCCGGCCAGTTTCCCGCTTTTTGTAAGAACGTAATAGAGCAGCGCCAGCAGTCCTGCGACCATCGCCAGGAAGAGCGGGATGAGAATGTACCGCAGCGGAATACTGCGCGGCGGCGCAGGCGCGCTCACTGCACGATCTCCCAAATGTGCTCGACCAAGTAGGCAAGATCATCGCCTCGAAAGACGGCGGTACGTCCATCGAGTCGTTCCTGCCGCCGCGAACTGAAGACACTCCGATCCCAGATTTCCGTATTCGTGACCGTTACCTGGATTTCATACGGCGGCTGTAGCTCGCAGATCGGAGGGAGAGAGGCGGCAAACGCGCCCGCTACCGCTTCACTGAGTTCCGCACACACCACACCAGGGATACGCAGCTTGGCGGCTTGATACCCAAACCCCCACTTGGTTATGCACGTCCGCACGCCCGGCAGCAGCGCCTCCGCCTCGGCGCACGCGTGATTATCACCACTTGCCAGCACCACAGGCACGTTCTGTGCACCGCAGAGGGCGGCGTGGACGCCGATAGTGCCAAGCTCTCGTCCATCGATCAGCACACGTGAAATGCCTGGCGCGAGCGTTTGAGCGAGCACGCCGCCCCACGTGCCGGCCCTGGCGGGATGACCCAGCAAGATAGCGGCATCCGCATCAGCCAACTCGGCAAACCGAGCCTGCTGGTGCTCGCCAAAGACATACGTAGCACCGGGATGAAGCAGGTCTTCATGAAACGGTACGAGACCGGTGGCATCGTGCACAACGATCTCCTGAGTCCCCGCACGCTGGGCTCCCTCCACGGCGGCTGAAATCTCACGGGCCATCAAGCCGCGCGCTTCATCATAGAGAAAGGAAGCCTCTCCCTGCGGGTCCACTTGGTGTCGATGCACGACACCGGCGGTGCCAGCAAAGAGAGCGATGATGACGACTTTCATGTAAGAGTCTCTTGTCGGATACGCTACAGCGATGCCTGTCTGCGGTCATGCGCTACCCGGCGTGGCAACAAACTGCGGCGCCGCGTGAAGATAGATTCCGCGCCCCCGCATGGGGTGAGCTTACGCGGGAATCACGGTTGAGCACGGCAGCATGATCAAACAGCCAAGCAGTCCGCGTGATCGGCAGGCTACATCGTCGGCCCAATTCGGTGCGGCGCAAACTCGCGGTGCCCCAGGATTTCCGTCGCTGTGAGCAAGCCATTCACGGTGTTGATAGTAAGGTCGAACAATTGCTCGCCAAGCTCGCGGATGCTGGCAGTCCCATCCAGCACCGGCACGCCGGAGAAGTCGATATTGTCTTGCATCTTTTCAACGGTTTGGGGATTGGCGCACACTTTGATGACCGGCGCCACGGGATTGCCCAGCGGCGAGCCGCGTCCGGTAGTAAAGATACAGATCTGCGCGCCGCCGGCAATCATACCGGTGACCGATTCCGAATCGTAGCCCGGCGTATCCATCACCACCAAGCCCTTCTTGCTGGGGTAGTCGGCATAGCCGATCACCTCTTCCAGGACGGTTGTGCCGCCCTTATAGATGCAGCCCAGCGACTTCTCTTCGATGGTCGTCAGCCCGCCTTGGATGTTGCCCGGCGCGGGATTGGCACCGCGAATGTCGACGCCCATATTCAAAGCATCCTCTTCTGCTTTGCGCACCACAGCAAGGAGTTGCTCGCCGATTTCCGGTTCGCGGGCGCGCTGCGCGAAGATATGCTCCGCGCCGATGAACTCCGCGGCCTCGCTAATCATCACCGTGCCGCCGGCTTCCACCAACATGTCGGAGACCACGCCGACGACGGGATTGCTCGACAAGCCGCTGGTGGTGTCCGAACCGCCGCACTCGGTCGCCAAGACAAGCTCTGAGAGGGGAAATTCCTCCCGCTGCATGGTGGAAAGCTTCGCCTGCAGCTTCTGCGCCATTTGCGCGCCTTCTTGGATGGTCCTGATGGAGCCGCCGGCTTCCTGAATCACGATAAGTTCCACCGGCTTGCCGGTTTTTGCGATACCCTCGGCGATCAGCGGAGCCTCCGCCGTCTCGCAGCCCAGTCCCACGACGATAACTGCGCCAACATTCGGGTTACTGCCGGTCCCGACCATGGTGCGCACAAAGAGGTCTGCGTCCGGGCCCAGTTGACCGCAGCCGTATTGGTGAATGGTGGTCACCGCGCCGGGCACGAGTTCCGTAATGCGCTGACCCACGGTTGAAGAACAGATCACGGACGGCAGGATTGCCAGGTGGTTGCGTACTCCCACGCGTCCGTCCGGCCTACGATAGCCTTGAAATGTCTCTGCACGTGCCACGGTGTTCACCCCTTCTTGCGGCCTGCTGCGGTCTATAGGCCGTTCCGTATAGCATTGTTTACCCTCGTATTGTACTCCTCTCGTCAAAACGGTGTTGCCGCCCCGGTGGAGATTCTTGCGTAGTTCTACCAAGCGGTTTGCGCCAAGCTAAATGGATGCCGAATTCCCCTCACCCCGGCCCTCTCCCCGAGGAGAGGGAGACTCTTGGGTCGGCGGTCTGCGGTGGTGTCAGTTTCTAAAAGATTCCTGCGCCCACACCCGCTCGGTCCCTCCGCTCTCGTTTCCGAGGCGTATACGCTGTTCAAGCTGCCGAGGTTTCACCTTTCCAGGGCAAGAGATACTGAGCACAGGCGTTCTTGCAAAGTTTCATGGCAATTAAGCAAAAAAGCGGCCACTTCTTGCACAAATCACGGCTCATTTGACATTAAAGTGCATGTAGCGTACGGTGAATCACTGTGCTACTACACAATTCTGCTTGTGACGCTGTACGAACAATGCGAGAAAGCAGAAAGTGCTAAGACGATTCGCCGAGTGACCATGGCTCTAGGCCCCTTGATGAGGAGACAGCATACATGCCCAAGATCGTAAAATTCAGTGAAGAAGCACGTCACGCCATGATGACTGGCGTTGGATTGGTGGCCGATACGGTGCAGGCGACCCTCGGCCCGAAGGGCCGCAACGTGGCGCTGAGCTATAAGGACAAAGTCCCGATCGTTACCCATGACGGTGTCACCGTGGCCAAAGAGATGGAGCTGGAAGACAACTTCGAGAACATGGGCGCCCAGCTCATGATCCAGGCCGCGAGCAAGACGAATGACGTTGCGGGTGACGGCACTACTACAGCTACGGTGCTTGCGCATACCCTCATCACCGAGGGTCACCGCCACATCGTCTCCGGTGCCAATCCCATGATCCTGAAACGAGGACTGGAACAAGCCGCCCGCGCCGTGGTCGAAGAGCTGCGGAAGTCTTCTACACCGGTCTCGGGCAAAGAGCAGGTAGCGGAAGTTGCCACCATCTCCGCCGCCGATACCGGCATTGGCGAACTCATCGGCGAAGTGATGGATAGAGTGGGGCGGGACGGTCTAATCACCGTCGAAGAGGGGCAGAGTCTTGGCATCTCCGTCGAGTACGCGGAAGGCATGGAGTTCGATCAGGGCCTGCTTTCGCCGTACTTCATCACTGACGCCATCAATATGAGGGCGGTGATCGAGGACCCCTATATCTTCATCACCGACCGGAAAATTGAATCACTGGAAGAAATCCTGCCGCTTCTGGAACGCCTGGTGCAAGCCGGCGAAAAGAACCTGGCCATTATTGCCTTGGAGATAGAGGCGCACGCCCTGGCAATGCTTGTCACGAACAAGTCGCGCGGCATTCTGAACTGTATTGCCGTGAAGGTACCTGGCTTCGGCGACCGCCGCAAAGAGACGCTGCGCGACATTGCGATACTCACCGGCGGTCTGTTGATATCGGAAGAGGCCGGGAAACGCATCGACGAGGTGGAGGTCGCAGACCTCGGCCGCGCCCGCCGCATAGAATCCGATAAAGACACCACCGCCATCATCGAGGGATATGGCAGCCAGGATGAGATCAGCGCCCGCATCAATCAGATCAAGTCGCGCCTGCAGGACGGTGCGCCGGAGTTTGACCGCGAGAAGCTGGAGGAGCGCATCGCCAAACTCTCCGGCGGCGTCGCGATGATCCGCGTGGGCGCCGCCACTGAGATCGAGATGAAAGAGCGCCGAGACCGGGTGGACGACGCTCTCTCGGCCACGCGCGCCGCAGTGGAGGAAGGCATCGTACCCGGCGGCGGCATCGCACTCATCAACGCCATGTCCGGCTTGGATAGGCTAAAGCTGAAGGGCGATGAAGCGATTGCGATTCCCATGATGCGTGCGGCGCTGGAAGCGCCCCTAAAGCGCATCGCCCACAACGCCGGCCTGGATGCCTCGGTCATCGCGCAGGACGTAAGCCGGTTGAGGAAGAGCCGCCGGAACAAGAACATGGGATACAATGTGCTCACGGGCGAGTATGTTGACATGATTGAAGCCGGCATCATCGATCCGCTCAAAGTGACCCGGTCGGCAGTGGAGAATGCGACCTCCGTAGCTTCGATGGTGCTCACGACCGAGGCGCTGGTCGCTGACGTGCCGAAAGAGGATGTCGTATACGAAGGCGCGCCCGAGTATTAGACGGCATCGGTAGAGTGTCGCTAAACAGCCCCTCCGTCGTGGAGGGGTTTGTTTCTTCCGACGCACTTACTCAAATGGCCGTTGCCTGCTGCCAATGAAGGACGCCGGTGCAGCCCGCCGTTACCTCAGAGGCTGTTTACGCTCTTTCAAGATAAAGTTTACGTAGCCGATAGAAGCCGTTCGTGCTGAGGGCTGCGCGAAGCTGGCTACGCGAAGCCTGGGTTTTACGAAAACCCTTGTCGAAGTACGAAACGGCGATTCGCCAACCTTTCACGGTCCCATTCACCCTTCGACAAGCCTGTACTGAGCCTGTCGAAGTGCTCAGGGCGAACGTTACGCGCCCAGACAAGAAGATTGTAAACTGGCTCTCAAGAGGAGCCTCGTTTCCTGTGTCGCTCTTGGCCCGTCGCCCCGTTACCAACGAGCAATGCTTCCGTACTCTCAGCCCGGACATTTACCGTGGCGCCTGTGGGCTTCTTATGCGGCGAGAGTCCGTTTTTCCAAAGCAGGTGATACTATGGAATTAAGGACCGTCCGTGCCGCTACGAAGGAGTAGAAGTCATGAATAGGCGCGCATTGCTCATTGCTATTGGCTTGATCGTGGTCGTGGTTGGTGGTGCCGGAGCCTGGTGGCTGGGGTCGCCCTTATTCCTTGATCAGGTTGTTGAGGAAGAGTTGCCCTTTGAAATCCCGACGGAAGAAGAAATGGAGGAAATGTCCGAGGAAGAGCTCGCGAAAGTGTCCACGGAGGTGATGGACGCGGCCGCCAAGATGCCGGACAAAGAGATGGAAGAAGAGATGCCGGAGATGGCCAATGATGCGCAACCGATAGTGGTGGCGCAAGGCCAGTTCCAGGATGCCGATGAGTTCCACAAAGGCGCCGGCACGGTGACGCTCTACCGCTTGCCGGACGGCACGCACCTGCTCCGGTTCGAGGACTTCCGCGTTACCAACGGCCCGCAACTTCACGTGCTACTGGCGAACCATGCGCAGCCAGTGAACCGGGCCGACTTGGAGGAGACGGGATATGTCGATCTTGGGGGCCTGAAAGGAAACGTGGGTAACCAGAACTACGAGATCGCAGCCGACATCGCCATCGACGATGTTAAGAGCATCGTAATCTACTGCAAGCCCTTCCACGTGGTGTTTTCCACAGCAACCCTCAGCAGCGAAGGAAACTAGGGTAGGGTTTGCACCCGACATCATCTTGAATCTATTACCCCCGTGCTAGGCACGGGGGTAATCTTCATTAACGGTACTATTGGGAGAATGTCTCCTACGTCTCTCTACATGCCTCCAAGACTACAGTGAATCGTAGCGCGGGGGCTTGTCCCCCGCCTCTTAGAGACTAACCAACAACTTGCTTCCGGCTCATACGTGCTCGCCCTTCGACAAGCTCAGGACGAACGTTTTTGTCTATCAAGACCGTTCACACACAGGGGTTATCGGATAGGCTCTCAGGACGACCCGCCGTCGGATGAGAGGAAAGGATGGATTCCCGCGTGCGCGGGAATGACGGCACACATCGCGGTCTTGTTCAAGGGCAATGCAAGTCAGCGGCCAGGACTGTACCCACTGGGCATAGGTCGCAAACCCGTCCTGAGCACTTCGGCAGGCTCAGCACAGGCTCTGTAGAAGGACCTGCGCTACCGGAAGAAGAGACACCAGCGGAAGGCCGCAATAGATGGGTGCAGCCTTCCTCGGCGCACGTCACGCCCCGACAGACTGAGGCTTGGGGATATCCTGGCCCCGCTTTCGTTCCGCGCGTCAGGGCCGGCAGCTTCCGCTCACGCCGGGTCCGGCGCGGGCGACTGGGTTGGTGATGCTTCAGTTGCTACCGCGGCTATCGGTTGCTCGGCGCCGCGTGCCAACGGCCAGAAGAAGAGCGCTGTTGCCGCAGCCATGATCAAGGCGGCGGTGAAGACATGCCCTACCCGCAGCGCCTCGGGCAGTCCCAGCAGTACCTGGGTGAAGCCGAGCGTGATCTGCAACGCCAAGAGCGCGATTACGAGTATCCCAAGGAATTTCGCATTGCTCTTATCCACGCGCAAGCGCCATCCCGCCAACAGCGTGAGCGCTATCGTAAAGACATAGGCAGCATATCTGTGGCCCATATGCACCTCTTGAAGCAGGCGAGGCGAGCCGCCACCGCTATCACAACTGAATATGCCGTGACAGGCAATGCCCGCCGACATGCCGACTACGAACGCGCCGGAGACCACGACGAGCAGTCCGGCCAAGAGCGCGGCAATGCCGCGCCACTTGGGGAAGGCATGCACGCTGAGCGATCCGGTCTGCACCTGCACCGCACCCATTACCATCAAGGCGATGAAGAGCATGGAAATCGTGAGGTGGGAACCCACGAGCAGGGCCGGCAATTCCGTGAGTACCGTCACCGCGCCCAAAACTATCTGCACAACCAGCAGGCTCGCAAAAGCGAGCACGATGGGACGTATTTGGCTCAGGCGGCCTTGGCCGAACCACGCCTTGACCAACACCCAGATCACGCCAACGGTCAAGAACAACGCCAAGAAGCGATGCACAAACTCGATGACCGCCGCGGTTTCAAAGGGTGGAATGACTTGACCTGAACAGAGCGGCCAATCGGGACAGCCCAGTCCCGAGCCCGTCGCCCGCACCACTGCTCCCCATAGGATGTGTATGAGGGCCAGTGATACGACGCTCCACATAATCCACTTAACCTTGGTATCAGGGCGTTTCAATACGTTATTCACGGAATCCTCCTTGTGCGTTTCTTACCTACTATAGTGTAGCACTTAAGCCGTTCTGACTGCATGAGCGCGAGACCTTCTCGATTTGCCAGTCCGGTGCATCCATGTCATTATCAGGGACGAAACCGCTGTGCCGGAACACGATGAGTATACCGTACGACCATGCTTTCGTAGCACCTGCTGCGTGCAGGTCAAGCGCGTGAGCGTGTCGCGGTAGTATGCGAGATAGGGTTGAAAGCGTAAGGAGGAGGCACTCATGCCGGATAGTATCAAGATCGTTGCCCTCGAATCGGCGCACCCCCACATACACAGTCTGATCAAACAGGCGCAAGAGCTGGATGGCGCGGAGTTCGTGGGCTTTGCCGACCCAAAGGCGGAACACCGCGAACGCACGAAAGAGCGCAATGGATTCGGCGACGACATGGTCTTTGCCGACTATGAGAGGTTGCTGGACGAACGCCAGCCGGATGCGGCGATCATATGCTCCACGAATGCCGACCACGTCAAGTACGTGGAGGCCTTGGCGCCGCGCGGCATCAACATCATGCTGGAAAAGCCGTTTGCCGCGAGTCTCTCCGACGCCGACCGCATGATCGCGGCGTGCGAGCAGCATGGCGTTACGTTGATGATCAACTTTCCCACGGCGTGGGGTCCGGCCTTGCGCCGGGCGCGTGAGATTGCCCAGTCCGGTGCGCTGGGCCAGATCTTTCAGATCGCCTTCCGGGGCGGGCACATGGGGCCCACCGGCGATCACGACACGTGGTGGTACCGTCCGCAGGACGGCGGCGGCGTGCTGCTGGACTACTGCTGCTACGCGGCCAACGTCTTTACGTGGATTCTCGGCAAGCAGCCGCGCCAGGTCTGCGGCATGGCCGATACGCTGGTGAAGCCGGTGAGGTCCGAGGACAATGCCGTGCTGCTCTTGCGCTACGACGACGCCCTCTGCGTCAGCCAGGCCACCTGGACGCGCTTCGGACCCGAGCCGATCCACGGGCCGGTCATCAACGGCACAGAAGGCAGCGTAACCATGGTTGGCAGAGAACAGCTCAAGCTCTGCACGCCGGAGAACCCCGAAGGCGATATCATCGACGTGCCGCCGCTGTCGGAACCGCACATGCAGAACGGCCCGGCGTACTTCGTCCACTCGCTGCTAAACGGTACGCCCATCGAGACGCCCTGCGACGCCGCCTTCAACCGCGACGGCCAGGAAATCCTGGAAGCGGGCAAAATCGCGGTGCAGACCGGTGTGACGGTGAACCTGCCCATCCTGCCGGCCTGATCTCACTGAAAGAAGAGTGAGAGAGGGAATGCCAGTCGTTCCCTCTCTCTTTGTCTAAGAGCCTGCATACAATCTTCTTGTCTGGGCGCGTAACGTTCGCCCTGAGCCTGTCGAAGGGTGAATGGGACCGTAAAAAGTTGGCGAATCGCCGTTCGTACTTCGACAGGGGCTGCGCGCAGCCGGCTGCGCGCAACCCTCAGCACGAACGATATCTTTGGAGACTATTCCACGCTGTCTATACGTCTTGACTTTAGATTATACCCCCCAGTAGTATTAAGACAGCAGAGCATTACGACGGAGTAATGCCACCAAAGGTGATGGCAGGTAGCGCGGCAGTGGACATAACGCATCGCTCTACACTGTAGCGCGAACCCTCGGAGCCATGAAGGCCAACCCATGGCGACTACTGAACAGATGCGTGAGAAAGAATCCTTCTCGCTCGCCGTGCAAGACATGACCTGCGCTGCCTGCGTATGGCGTATCGAAGAAGCCGTCTCGCACGTCCCCGGCGTGAAAGAGGCGTCGGTGAATTTGGCGACGGAACGGGCGCAGATAACCTACGACCCGGCGCAAGCGACACCTGCCGCTATCGCGCAGGCTGTGACGGACGCGGGCTATACACCTTCCGTCGTCAAGCGCGCGTTGCCCATCCGGGGCATGCAGGACGCCTCGGCGGTGAACCGGGTGGAGGCTGCCCTCCGCGCCGTCCCGGGAGTCCTGCAAGCGGACGTAAATGTGGCGGCAGAACAAATCCTCATCGCCTATCTTCCCGACGTAACCGACGTGGCCGCGTGCCGGGAAGCAGTCGCCGGCGCCGGTTACACGCTGGAAGCCGAGGCAGAAGATGAGCCGGAAACCGACCAAGCCGCCCAAGCGCAAGCAGCCGATCATAACGCGCAGCGCGCCTTGCAGATTCGCTTGGGGATCTCCCTCGTGCTGTCGGTCATGGTTCTCCTGGGCAGCATGGGTGGAGCGCTGCTGCCGTTTCTGCGCGGTTCGGCGCTCGAGCACCCCTACCTGCTGTGGGCGCTGGCAACACCGGTGCAGTTCTGGGCGGGTTGGCGCTTTTACCGGGGTACCTGGGCTACGCTGAGGCACCTGACCTTCGACATGAATGCGCTCATCACCATCGGCACCAGCGCGGCCTACTTCTACAGCGCGGCGGCGGTGCTGGCGCCGGGCTTCTTTGCCAGCCAGGCCGTGAATGGCGAAGTGCCTGTCTATTTCGATACGGCGGCGGTCATCATCACCCTCATTCTGTTGGGCCGCTACCTTGAGGCGCGGGCGAAGCGCCGGACCGCTGCCGCCATCCACGCGCTCATGGACTGGCAACCACAGACCGCGCAGGTGATTCGTAATGGCACGCCTGAGGATGTGCCGCTCGCAGCGGTAGCGGTGGACGACGTCATCCAGGTGCGGCCGGGCGAGCGCGTAGCCGTGGACGGCGTTGTCTTAGACGGACAGAGCGCGGTTGATGAGTCCATGCTCACCGGCGAAAGCATGCCGGTGGAAAAAGGCCCCGGCGCGGAGGTTGTCGGCGGCGCGCTGAATACCACCGGCGCCTTCACGTTTCGCGCGACGCGGGTAGGCAAAGACACCGCGCTCGCACATATCGTGAGACTAATCGAGGAAGCCCAGGGCTCCAAAGCGCCGCTGCAGCGACTGACGGACCGCATTGCCGCTTATTTCGTGCCCAGCGTTATTACCGTCGCGCTGCTCACGTTCGTCGTGTGGTTTCTCGTAGGACCTGAGCCGGCATTTACGCGGTCGCTGCTGGCCTTTGTGGCCGTGCTCATCATCTCGTGTCCGTGCGCGCTGGGTCTGGCGACGCCCACCGCCATCATGGTCGCCATGGGCGCTGGCGCGGCGCGGGGCGTGCTGGTGCGTGACGCGGAAGCCCTCGAACGCCTGCGCAGCGTTACCACAGTGGTGTTCGACAAGACCGGCACGCTCACGCAAGGCACGCCGGAAGTCACGAATGTGCTTGCGCAGCGCATACCCGAATCGGAGTTGATTCAGCTTGCCGCGGCGGCGGAACAATCCAGCGAGCATCCCTTGAGCCAAGCCGTGGTGCGCGCGGCGCAAGCTAGGGAACTGGCAATCCCTCCCGCCGCAGACTTCATCGCCGCGCCGGGACGGGGTATTCGCGCAGAGGTGGAAGGAAAGCTCGTTCGTGTGGGCAATCACGCCTACATGGCAGAAAGCGGCGTGGACCCACAAGCGCTCGCCGCACTCGATGCGCAGGTGCAAGCATTCAACGACGTTGGCAAGACCGTGCTGCTGGTGGCTCTCGCTGGCGCGGTGGCAGGTATGATCGCGGTAGCCGACACGCTCAAGCCAAGCGCCGCGCCGCTAGTGCAGACGCTGCGCGCGCGGGGGTTGGCAATAGTGATGCTCACGGGCGACGCGGCCCGCACTGCCCGCGCGATTGCCGCCCAACTCGGTATTGAACACGTCCTAGCCGAGGTCATGCCCGGCCAGAAGGCGGCGGTCATCCAGCAGCGGCAAGAGGCTGGAGAGGTCGTCGCCATGGTGGGAGATGGCATCAATGATGCCCCGGCGCTGGCCCGCGCCGACGTGGGCATTGCGCTGGGGGCCGGGGCCGACGTGGCGCTGGAAGCCGCCGACATTACGCTCATGGGCGATGATCTCGCCGGACTGGACACGGCGTTCACGCTTTCCCAAGCAACTCACCGCACCATCTGGCAGAATCTCGGCTGGGCGTTTGGCTACAACGTGCTCCTCATTCCGGTGGCGGCGGGGGTCTTGTACCCCGTATTCGGCATTGTGCTGAACCCAATGTTCGCGGCAGCGGCGATGGCGTTCTCTTCGGTCTCGGTTGTCATGAATTCTCTCCGCCTGCGGCGGCTTTGAGGTTCGTCTCGACGCTGTATGTGCTGCGTGCTCTTGGCTTGAACCAAGCAACGGGCCGAGATCTTCCACTCTCATTCGAGGGAGGGGGCAAGAGCCTAATGCTGTCGCACTAAAATCCGCGCCTGAGGCGTTCGCCCTGAGCTAAGTCGAAGGGTGAACGGCTCAGGCACGAGACCGTCGGTTTTGGGCCTTCTACGCTTCGTTTGTGCTTCGACGGGCTCAGCACGAACGGAGAAAACTGAAGCCATCCACTTTAGTGCGACACCATTGGGGCAAGAGCCTGCCCCGCACCCTTGCTTTCGCTGGACAGGCTCTGACATGGGGGTCTCTTGCGGTTGACAATCGAACAATCGTCCGGCGGAAAGAACGAGGGAGTAGTTCGTTGAGCTACTCCCTCGTTTCGGATCGATTCAGCGCGGGCCCCGACGTCTGTGAAGCCACGGTAGCCTGCCAGGGCTACGGCAAAATTGTTGCTATACAGTACCTCGTCAGAGTCACCCAATACCAACGAGATTCTGCGCATGGCAGTGACGTGCAAATGTCACCTAAAGGGTTACTACTCCCTGTGCTCCTCGGGCCGGCGGTCAATGATCTCTTGCAGGATTCGCGCCGATTCGCGCAGGCCCTCAGGCACCGTGATTTCGCCTCTGAGCGCGCTGTACCACGGCTGTTGCAGCGGTCCCCAGGCCTCGTTGAACTCCGGCAGCCGCAGGAAGTTGTGGCCTTCCTCGGCCCAGGCTTCAATGGCGTCGTGGACGTTGGTGCCTTCGAAGCGTGACGCCCACCCGGGGTGGGAGGCGTGCTCGATGATTGACGGCCACGACGTCCAGCCAAAGTACTCGGAACCGGTAGCGCCCTCGTCCGAGCCCAGCCACTTCAGCAACTCCCAGACCGAGTCCTGCACTTTGGAAAGACCCATGATGGAGTGGGCGTTGCCGACCACGGTGGCCGTGCCGCGCTCGTTGCGCGGGGGCCGAGTCACGCTGAGCTTCTCGCCCAGATGCTGCTGGGAGGCGTTGTAGCGGAAGACGCCGTTGAACTCCATGGCGATGTGCCCCAGCTCCAGAATGCCGATGCCGGAGCGTCCGGCCAGCAACTCCCTGACCACCTCACTCGGCGGCGTGAACTGGTGCTTCAGGTGCAGGTCCACGTTGAACTGGGCGCCGGCGTGTGACTTAGGATCTTCGCCGTAGAGCACCGTATTGCCGTCCTCCGTCAACTCCTCTCCGCCAAAATTCAGCATGAAGGTGCTGGCCATGTAGAAGAGGCTGTTTTGCCCAATCCGCACGGCCCAGCGGTTGTCGTCGGGCTTGTGGACCTTCTGGCACATGTCGATCATGTCGTCATAGGTCCAGTCGCCGCCGGGGTAATTCAGACCAGCTTCATCGAAGTACTGCTTGTTGAAGAGCACCAGTTCGCCGCCGGACTGGGTGGGGATGGCATAGAGCTTGCCGGCCCAGCTCCAGGCCTTGATGTCCGCGGGATAGTAGCGGGTGATGTCCACCTGGTCCCGCTGCATCAACGGGATGTGGTCGATGAACATGCCGTTGAAGCCGCCGAAGAAGACCCAGTTCACCTGGTTCATGGAGATGTCCACGTCGGCCTCGCCGGCGGCAAAGGCGGTCTTGCGCCGGTCCCAGATGCCGCTGTACTCACCGGGAATGACGTTGAACTCGACGTTCAGCGCCTCCTCGGCCTGCTTGAGCGTGTTCAGGTAGGGAGCATGACGGCCGTCGGTCTCGGTGAAGTACTCGTCGATGTTGATGACCGGCGTCTCCATCATCTCCGTTTTTTCTTCGGCTTTCGTCTCGGTTTCCTCTTCCGCTGCAGGCGCAGTTGTAGCCGCCGGCATTGCGCCGCACGCGGCAAGAGCGAGCACACTTGCCATGCCGCCGGCGCCAATGAAGAGGCGTCGTCGCGTAAAAGTGTCCGATCGTGCCTTCATCGCAAATGACCTCCTTTGGGTCAATGTCTTCCGTACGCTGAAGCTGCGCGCCGTTCAGCCACCGGGTGAAGAAGAAGACGAGGATCGGCTAGGGCGTCACAGCCCTTCCGAAGTGCCGTCTGTGTGACCTCCTTTCGACAAACATGCTACTAACAATTATCCTATCAATACGATATTGTACCACGGAATTGGCTCGTTTCCCATGTCAATAGCATAAAATTAGACGCTTTTGCTGCTTTTGAGTTTCTGCCGCATGGGCCGATGACCTGGCAGGCAACGTTGGCTGCCAGGCTTTCGTGGTGAGGAGGATGAGAGCGGGCTGGATTGAGTTGACAGAGCTATCGCCAGCGCCTATGTTCATTGCTAACACCTTGGCTAAACGGTATCGGCCGATAAGCTCCACTAAGAGAAAGATGGCTTCATGGCACGCACGCAGTTTACGGTCCACGCCGGCAATCATCCTCGGCAACATTGTCCGGTTTGGGTAAATGGCGCGGGGCTTGATCCGGGCCGTGACTATGTGGTGGTGTCCGACGAGAGCAAAGCAGCGCTGCCCGCGCAGGCGGTGGAGACTGCGGACGGAGTCTGGCTGGCCTGGGTTATCCCCGCGCTTGAGGCCGATACGTCTCAGACCTTTTCGTTGGAAGAAGGCCCGAGCACAGGTGGTGTTGCCCTGGCCGACGGCAAGTACGGTTTAGACACTAATCTTAACGGCGATCTCTTTACCACCTATCACCATGCCGCCAATCACAACAAGCTCTTTCTCTACCCCGTCATCGGCCCCACCGGCAAGGGCATGACGCGCGGCTACCCAATGGTGACGGACATCCCCGGCGAGAAACACGACCATCCCCATCACAAGTCAATCCATGTGGCGCACGGCGACGTGAACGGCGTGGATCTCTGGAGTGAACTCGACGACCACGGCTATCAGCGCCATGCTGCTTTTCTCCCTGCTTTCGGCGCGGGCAGCGCGTATGTGAGCGGTCCGGTGTGCGGCGCGTTTCGCTCACGGAGTTACTGGGTGAGCCGCAGCGAGGAGCGGGTGGTGGCTGAGGAGAAGCACGTGGTGGTCTATGCCCCGGCGCCGGACGCACGCATCCTGGACATTGCGGTGACCCTCCACGCTACCGAGGGCCCCGTGCGCTTTGGCGACACGAAGGAAGGCGCCATGCTCTCCGTGCGAGTCGCCAGCAGCATGGATGCCGACGCCGACGGGCAGATCGAGAATGCCTACGGCGGCCGGGGCGAGGACGAGTGCTTTGGCTTTCGTGCCCAGTGGATGGACTACGTGGGGCCGGTGGATGGCACTACCGTGGGCGTCGCCGTGTTCGACCATCCTTCCAGCTTCCGCCACCCCACCTATTGGCACGTGCGCAACTACGGCCTGCTGCACGCGAATTGCTTCGCCTGGCGCGAGTTCCTGGGCCACGCCGGCGTAGACGGCAGCTACGTCCTGCCCGAAGGCGCAGTCCTCAGATGCAAGTTCCGCGTCTATCTCCACACCGGCAACACGCAAGATGCCGGGATCAAAGACCGGTATCACGATTTCATCACCCCACCGGTGGTGGAGGTTGCGGGATAGCCCAGTCTTTGTTCCGTGCGATGCTCTCAAGGGATAAGAAAGTCCAGTGTGGCAAGCCGACGTATCTGCGTAACATAACGTCAATGGTGCTTTGACCCTCTGTAGACGTTTGACTATCATTTACTTTGAAGAGAAGGGCTGATGGGGTTCTTCTGCTTCTATACCCCAATGAAACTAAGCAGAACAAGCACGAGACAGTCAGCAAGGACGCACTACACATGGACTTCATCGACGAAGTACGCACACGCTCGAGCAGGTTCGCTGAGCGAACCGATCACCTTGAAACCGAAGAAGCTACCAAGAACGCTCTCATCCTACCATTTTTGCAGATGATGGGCTACTCGGTCTTTGATCCAACGGAAGTAGTACCTGAGTTCACAGCAGATGTGGGCTCCAAGAAGGGCGAAAAGGTAGACTACGCCCTCATGCAAGACGGGAAGCCAACAACATTAATTGAATGCAAGATATACGGCAACAATCTAGATGAAGCCGAAATCTCTCAGCTCACTCGTTATTTCACCGTTACTGATGCCCGATTTGGCATTCTCACTGACGGTGTAGTATATCGGTTCTTCTCTGACCTTGACCAGCCTAACGTGATGGACACCAAGCCTTTTTTTGAGTTCAATATGCTCGACTTTTCGGAGGCTGAGGTAGAAGGACTAAAGAGATTTACAAAGAAGTCCTTCAATTTGGACGAGATTCTAGATGCGGCCAGAGAGCTCAAGTACACAACCGAGATAAAGAAGGTAATTGCCCAAGAACTTGAAAGTCCTTCAGATGAGTTTGTCAGGTTTATCATTGGACGGGTTTACGAGGGGCGCGCCACGCAGACGATTCGGGAGCAGTTCAGTTCATTCGTACGGCACGCATTCGTGCAGTTTATCAATGATCGAATAAGTGATCGTTTGAAGTCTGCTCTGAAGCAAGAAGAAACTGAGGAAAAAGAGGCACAAGAGGTTGAACGGTACTCGGATCCTGAACCTGCAGATGAGCTCGAAGTCATAGAGCTTGAGTTGGAAGCACTTAATGTCATCAAAGCCATAGTTCGGGACCTGGTCGACGTTCGTCGTATAGAACTCCGACCTGCAAGCCAGTATTGCAGCGTTCTTCTCGACGATAACAACCGCAGGATTTTCTGCAGACTTAGGCTGAGGACGAAGAGCCTGAGGCTCGGACTGCTAAATGAGAAGAGGCAAACGAAGTGGGAAAGACTTGAGGACCTTGACGACCTATTCAAACACGCCGACAGTGTTCGAGCCGAAGTTTCCCGAATCGAGACGTCCATTGGAGATGCTTAGCCAGTCAGGCTGACGCACGACATCAAACGTTTTGAAAACAGGAGATGCTTACAACGAACTCACTGATCCGACCAACTGACTTAGAAGCACGCGAGGAATATCGGATCTGGATCCGATATTCTGACGGGGTTGCTGGAGAAATTGACTTATCACATTTGGCAGGACGCGGAGTGTTCGCTGTGTGGCTGGAGCGCTCGTATTTCGAGAATGTGCGCATCACTCCGGACGGTGCAGTTGCTTGGGGAGAAGATATCGAGCTCTGTCCCGACGCACTATACCTGCAACTAACTGGCAAGTCAGTCCGAGAGTATATGCCTCAGGTAGATCGTCTCGGCAGCCATGCCTGAGCTTTGTCGGTTCTACGGCATTGTCATCCGCATGTATTACGCCGACCACGCGCCGCCTCACTTTCATGCCTATTACGGCGGCGATGAAGCGCTTATTGGGATTGAAACATTGGCCGTCATTCAAGGTCGCCTGCCGCCACGCGCGTTGGGGCTCGTAACTGAGTGGGCAGCTTTGCACCTCTCGGACTTGCAGTCGCTTGGGAACGCGTGATGCGCCAAGAGAACCCCGGCAGGATTGCTCCCCTTGAGTAAGCGTTGGGATGACCGGAATTACATCTCACCGGAACCAAGTCGCACAGGTTTTCAAGTTGTGCCGCAAGTAAATTTCTAGTTATTTGCGTGCAAGGCAGTGAAATGGAGGCGAGGTGATGGCACAAACAGACAGCACGTTTGACATTACGCAAGAGATCAACGTGCCCGTGACCATGCGTGACGGTACAATTCTGCGGGCAGACGTGTACCGCCCCGAGGCGACGGGCGCGTATCCCGTGCTGCTCTGCCGCACGCCCTATGATAAGACCGATCAAGGCATCGGCCAGGAGCTAGCGCGGCGCGGGTACATCGCGGTGGTGCAGGACGTGCGGGGCCGCTATGCCTCAGACGGCGAATTCCGCCCCGGCTTCTACCGCGCCGATACCTTTGACGACGTGGACGGCTACGACACGGTCGAGTGGGCCGCGCGCTTGCCCGGCGCCACCGGCAAAGTGGGCACCTATGGCGGCTCCTACAACGGCTGGACGCAATGGGAGTTGGCCCACACGCGCCCGCCGCACCTGGCTACCATGATTCCCAGCGCCATCGCCGCGAACCTGCTCGACCGGGAGTTGGGCGGAGTGCTGCGGCTGGGACGTGTGTTGTGGTGGACCGTCAACTCGCTGGCGCCGGACCTGCGCCTCCACATAGGCGACAAGAAAGGCCCCACCACGAATGCCGACGCGGAGCACATCTGGTTGGAGCAGGACCGCAGCAAGTGGCTCTGGTACCTGCCGCTGCTGGAGATTCCCGACGACGTGCTCTCCGGCATTAAGCCGCACTTTCACCACTGGCTGAACGACCATGCGCAAGACCATTTTGGCTTCCTGCAGAAGCACCGCAACGTGAACGTGCCGGTGCTCAGCATCACCGGTTGGTACGACCAGCAAATCGGCACCATCAAGCACTTCACCGGCATGCAGGCCAACGGCATGACGGCCCACGCCCGCGAAAACCAATACCTCATCATCGGCCCGTGGA
>VXOZ01000046.1 GCA_009839775.1 Chloroflexota bacterium
CGGCGTCGATCATGGCGAAGGGGTTGAGCCGCGCCGGGTCCTTGCCGAAGGCGATGAAGGCGCCGCCGAGCGCCTCTGCCGTGTGCTGGAAGGATCGTCCGTCGTCGATCACGACGGCCTCTCCGCCCGCGCCCGCGATCCCGGCGACCAGTTCCTGCATCAGCACCGACTTGCCCGAACCCGACTTGCCGGTCACGGCCACGTTGTAGTTCCCCGCCTCGTTCGCGAACGGGGACCAGGGGGCGGGTTGCCCGCGCCTTCCGACGAGCAGAAGTGCGGGCGGCGCGTCGGCCGCCGCCCTCTGGCCGCGCCACTCGCCGTGCACGGGCGCCAGGTTGACGGCGGATGAGGTGAGCAGCGTCTTCATCCGTCCCATCCGGGCGAGGTCGGCGTCGAGACCCCCCGCAGGCGACATCGGCAGGCAGGCGAGCCAGCCGGGCAGGTGGGCGTAGCGCTCCGCTCCCAGCCGCCAGCCCTGGCCGTGGTAGATGGCGCGCACCGCCTGTTCGGCCTCGTCAATCGCATCCAAAGGCGCGTAGACCGAGATGGCGTAGGAGGCCCGCACCAGGCGCTCGCCCTCTTTCAGCCGCTCGGTCACGAAGCGCCAGTCCCGGGCCTTCTCGGGAAGACCCGGCAGGTAGCGCGCGATACCCGTGCCCGCCTGCTGGGTCGCGCGGGCGGATTTGAGGAACGCGCGTTCCCCGTCCGAGGCCTCGCCCATCATCACGGTGAGCGCGGTCAGGACCGGCGCGCCGGGTTGCAGAAAGTCGCGATAGAAATCCCCGATCAGGGCATTGCCACGCCAGCCGGGCCACACCTCCGGGAATGCGCGCGCGGAGAGCACGCGGACGCCCAGGTCCGTCCCGTCGGGGTGGTGGAAGACCAGTCCCGCCGGCGCGACGCTCATCGCGCGTCCCGGCGCCGCGCATTGCAGGTGGATCGGGTCGCGCGGCGACCAGCGCCTCTCGGGGCGTACCATCCCCCCGTCGTGCTCTCCCTCCAGGTCGGGCGCCGTGAGTTCCGCAGCGAGCGACAACAACCCGTCAGGCTCCAGCCTTCGCGCCAAGGTCCCGATCGAGGCGAGCGCGCCCTCGATCGCGCGGCGGAAGCCGCCGAGCGCGGTCTCCGAAGCCGGTCCCGGCCGGCCCGGCAGGCAGGCCGCGAGGAACACCCGGCAGTCGTTCAGCGTGAACGGCGGCCCGCCCGCGTGGAGCGGCCGCCAGCCGGCGCCCCTGAAGAGTGCTTCGCGCCGCGCCGCCATCACCGCCTGCAGACCGCCCGCGGCCTCCCTCGGCGCGGCCCAGTCCCCGATCGCCCGCCCGTAGCGCGGGCTCGTCCAGTGGATCACCTGCACGATGGAGCGATCCGGCGCCGAGTCGGCGAGCGTTCCCGCCAGCGCGTCCAGCGTCCCCTCGTCCACGCCCGCGAAGGGGGGGAGTTCCAGGACGAAGCCCAGGCTCTCCGCATTCACGTAGAACTCGCCCGCCTCGTCCCAGGCCCGCCAGGGCAGGAGATCGACGAGCGGCTCGGGATGCGCCGGGAGCGTCCAGGTCCCCAGCGCGTCCTCTCCCCCGAACAAATCCCTGATGCGCCCGATCACGGGAGCCTCCAGCGCGCGGGCTCCACCACGACCCACACCCAGCCCGCCTCGCGGTAGACGCCGCTAGAGTCCACGTAGGGCGCGATCCATATCCGGGCGACGCGTTCTTTCGTCCGGAGGTTTTCATTCGCCTCGTCCGGAATCTCTTCCGCCGCTGTTAAAACGAACAGCGGCTCGGCCGTAGCCACCTCCCCGTCGTCTCCCTCATCGAGGCGGATGAGTTCCACGAACCAGGCGAGGATGCCGCTCAGGAACGCTGTCCCTGTGGTTTCCGTGGAACGAATCGAGGAGGAGGGAGTCATTTCCAGCACCTCTGCCCGTGACATGACGGCGGGATCCGCCTCGGACACGCTCGCGCACGCCGTCCCCTGCGCGATGGGGCATTGCCAGGACTCGCCCACGTGGCTCCCCCCCGCACAGCCTGCGAGGAGCAGGACCCCAAGGAGCATGGCAAACGCTCGCAAAGGCGTTCCGGTTATTTGTTGGATATTCGATTTCATCTGCTCCTCCCGTGGTTGTTGTTGCTCTTCCTGTCTTCTCTCCCGTCGAGCTGTGCGCCCTCGATGAACACGACGGTGACCCGCGTGCCCGTCTGGAGCTGGATCACCGGCTGGTACTGCTCGGCCCGGCGGATCAGGTAGTCCGCCACCCGGCGGCCGGCCGACCCGGCGCCCGCGCCTAGACCCGCGCGTCCCAGGTCGCCCAGGCTCGCCGCGTTCTCGGACCCCGCCGTCCCGGCAGGCGCCTGGAGCACGTTGGCGGCGGTCTCGCCCGCGCCTGATACCAGGCCCGCGAGAAAGGCCTTCTCCACGAGCGCTCCCTCGCGGCTCACCACCGGACCCCGCACGCCGGCCTTGCCGCCGCCCGCCACGAAGCCCGAGACTTCCGTCTCGATCACCGTCCCGGACTCGGGACCGGCGCAGGTCATGGTCCGAAGCCGCACGTAGACTTTCTCCGACGATAAGTCCCCGTAGGCGGCGCCCGTCAGCGTGCAGCCCGCGACGTCGGCTTCCATCGCCTCACCGTCCGCCGCCGCGCTCCGCGCCCTGCCCGTGAGGCGCAGCAGGACCGGCCGCGGGTCGCCCTGGGAGGCGACGCCCGCAGAGGCGTCCACCCCCGCCAGCACCACCGCCTCGGCGTAGGCGCCCGCGGGCAGCCAGGAGGAAAGGGGGCGTGGTCCCGCGCCAGAGCCGTCTTCGTCCGCAGGATCCGGGGTTTTCTCGAATTCCCGGATCATGGGCGCCGCTGGCGCAGCGCCACCCGGCCCCTGGGAAGTCCTCCCGCCCGGGGCGGAGCGTTTCGTCTGAGGCGGTGCGACGGGGCGGGCATCGAGCTTTCGTCGCAACTCGTCGATCGCGGCCGACTGCCGGTCGATCACCAGGCGCCCGTCCTCGGCGTTGCGCTTGAGTCGCGCCCTGAGCCGCGCGTTCTCTTGATCGGAGCGGCGGTTCTTCGTCTCCATCTCCCGGAGCCGCGCCTCGAGTTGCCCGATCCGCGCCTCAGAGCGCCGCACCCAGGTCGTCTCCGCCGTATCGGGTCCGGCCAGCCTCGCCCGGACCCCGCTCCGCGGCGGCGGCGCCTCGCCCCCGCCCGCCGAGAACCAGGCCGCGAACGCGATCAGCGCCGCCGCGGCGATACCCGAGAACAGAAGCAGCTGCTGTCCGCGGATCCTCCTGCTCTCCGGGTCCATCGGGGTCTTCTCCTCCCGGCTCATTGCGCCGCCCCCACCGGGTAGGTTTCGCGCACCGCCACGAGGAGCCGGCCGCCCGAGGGAGCGCTGCCGCGAGGCGCCGGCCAGAGCGCGGCCACGCCCGGCGCGAGGGTCTCCATGAGGGTCTCGGGGTCGTCCCGGGAACCCGCCTTTATTTCGTACACGTGCGCGGTGAAGCGCCGCCCGCGCCATGCCTCGACGGGTATCAGAACCTTCGCGCCGGGCGGTACGGGCAAGGTCTCGATGACGTAGCCCGGCAATAGGTCGCGCCGCGCCACGGCGCGGACCAGCGCCACGAGCGCGCCCACACGCGCATCACCCGGCCCCGGACTTTCCGCGCGAGGCGCCGCGGCAACGTTCCGGATCAGTATCTGCGCCGAACCCCGCGCGACCGCTTGCAGCGCCAGCCGGTAGGTGAACCCCTTCGCCGTCCCGATGAACAGCGTCAGCGCCTCCCGGGCCTTGGCCGCGGTCTCCAGGGGCCGCAGGTAGACGTCCCCGCGCGCCGCGTCGTGCTCCACCGCGAAACCGTCCGGCCCCCGGACCACGCGCGCCACGCGATCGTTTGCAAGCGTTATCCGGCTCACCGACCGGTCCGATATCTCGGCTTCGAGCTCCGCGTGGTCGGCGGCGTCGAGTATCTGCATCGCAGACGCCGGCGCCGCCCAGAGAAAGAGCGCCGCCGTCAGAAGCGAGGCAGCGAGAGTCGTCCAAGGATTTCTCGATTGCGTCATTTTATTTTCGAGCCTCCATCTCTTCGAAACGAAGCAGGCCGATCCGGCCCGCGTCCACGCGGAAGGACAGCCGGTAGCGCTTCCGCTCGCGCGAGACCGGCTCGCGCCCCACCCAGGTCGCGAGCTCCCCGCTCACGACGACCGTCAGTCTCCCGGGGTCCGCCTCGATCCGCCCGGGATAGAAGGCGGTCGTGAGGTCACGCCGCGCCATGCGACCGGCCTCGGCCGCGACCCAGGCCCCGATCGCGCCCCGCGCGGAGGCATGACTCAAGCGCGCCGCCGCCTCGCGGGCCTGCTCCGCGTTCTCGGGCGTCAGCGTCAGGAGCGTCACCGCCACGGTCCTCCCCATGTCCTCGAGGTAACGGAGCCCTGTCCGCCCGCCGCCGACCTCCCACGTCGGCCCCGCGACCGCGGGCACCAGCACCGTCATGCGCTCCACCGAGGCGAGACCCAGGATCAGGCCCAGGTTGGCCAGCAACGAGAGTGCGAGCAGCGCGGCCAGCGCCGCGCGCCCGTCGCGCACGCGCCTGCGCTCGGCTTCCATCAGTTCGCGTTTCATCCCCTACAACCTCCTCATCCGATGAAGCGGCGCACGTGGCTCGGCGGCGCGCCCCTGAGACCCATCGCGAAGCCGGGCAGGAACCAGTAGAGCGCGCAGATCGCCACGTCCGCCCCCCCGCCCCGCTTGGCCCGACGCAGAAGCGCCCAGCCCGCGAGACCGATCAGCAAGCCCGTCAGGAACGCGTTCGCCGCCAAGCCCAGGAGCGCCGGTCCCAGCAGGGCCGCCGCCTCGTCCAGGGTCCAGAACAGCCAGCGCTCGGGATCGTCCAGGCGCGAGGGGATCGCGTGTTTGGCCTGATCGCTCATCCGTTCTCCTCATACGAGCGCCGTGCCGACGAGGCCGGTGACGATGCCGGTGCCCGCGCCCGCCGCGATGCCCACCCCGACCGCTCCGGCGAGCTGGGCCGCGTTGAAGCGAAGCACCGAGCCCACCAGGGCGGCGCCCACCGCGAGCGCGGCCGCGAGCTGTCCGCCCGTGCCCGAGACGATCCCGGTCACCGTGTCGAGCGGACCCGTGAACGTCGTGTCCGTCGTCGCCCAGGCGGCGCCGGTTCCCCACAGCGCCCAAGCGAGCGCGGCGAGGACGTGTCCGGGCAAAGGGAATCTTCTCATCGCGTCATCCTCCCTGTGGCAACTCCGTCGTCGGACGTCGATGCCCGCCGCCGCGCCGAGGCCCACGCCTCCAGATCCGCGAGCAGGTAGCGCACCCGCGAGCCGAAGCGGTGGAAGACGGGTCCCTGGCCGGTTACGCGGTATCGGTCCAGCGTCCTCGGCGAGAGGCCGAGCCACTCCGCCGCCTGCCGCGTGCTCAGGTAGTTCCTGGCGTTCTCGTTCATGCGTATCTCTCCTTGTTCTTCGTGACCGGCCCCGGCAGCCGGGGCCCTTGCGGTGAAAGCGCCGGGCGCCATGTCCCGGCGAACGGCTTTGGTGTCGGTCGCCTCCGGCGTTCCGGCGCGGGCGCCGGGAGGCGAAACAGCTTCTCGATCGATCATCCAGGGTCGTGTCCTTGTGGGACCCGGGAATCGTCACGGAGAGCGAATATAAGACGAAAATTATTGACCCGCAATCATTTCCGGTTGCGCCTCGCCTACGTTTTCATCGGGTTTGCGATCTCGTCTGCGACAGGCTGCGCAGCGGTGCGACAAAAAAATGTGGGATCCCCGGGGAAGGGGCAAGGGAAGACGGCGCGGGGAAGCGGGCGTTCACGAGTCCGTTTTGTTCACTTCCGAATATCCCCGGATCCGGAGGCCGCCGCGAAGTCCGGCCACTGCGCCCTGCTTCGCAGGTTGTCCCTTCGCGCAGCGTCCAGGCATGAACGGCGGCTGCCGGCGTCGCGCGGGTTGGGTCTCGACCGGAAAAACCCCTGCCGTGGCAAGGCGCTGCGCGCTTCCCGTCCGCAGGCCGTGCCCACTGACCCGACCCTCCACGCCTGCGTCCCGTGCGCGGCGGATTATGACGTGCCGGATGCTGCCATCCGTCAGGCGCCTCTCAAGCAACCGGCCCGACCCGTGTACGGCTCGAAACAGCGCCAATTCCCTTGTTTCATTATTCTATTGTATGCTGATGTTCCGGGTCGTCCGCCGAATACAACACGGCCAAGCCGAAATAGGCGGACATTCCTTCATGGATTGTATGCCAACGGCCCGGATGAATTTGGATTTGCTTCCGCCTGGTCGCGTATACAATTCCCATAGGCATACTTCGAAATACGCCGGACTGGCGAAGTGTTCCACGGATACGGCGCTTCGGGACATTCAGGATTTGAAGGCCCGCGGGGTTTTCATCTGGAATCCCGGTGGTGGACGGGGTACGAGCTGCCGCTTGCCGAATCGCATTCCAGAGCAAGTCATCAACAAGAACGGCAGTTCAAGGCGATCGGGATTGAGCCAACAAAACTTCTCTGTGCCAACTCTCATCCATGCCCTCTTGTTGCAATTCGGGATGACCATTCCCCGTTTCCCTCGAGACGATTTGTTCCATGGGATTCTCGAGTTTCTTGTACGGCAATTGGAAATTCGTCATTAGCGAGTTGTTACGGACCGGACTTTGAAGGATGTCAAAATAATCGGACACGGACTCGCTGGAGTGCGTGGGAATTATAATCAATCCGCTTTCGCTTTGATTACAAGCACCGAATGGCAGATTTTAATCGAAACACAGAATTCGTATATCTATAATAATATCAATATATTACAAGGTGTTATCGTTCGCAAGCCAAATTGTAAGAATCGAACTGGTGGTAGGGCTCCTGTACTTTGGCCAGATGGCCCAGAGCCCGCGCTAGTCGGTCGATCCAATCCGCGGCCATGAATTCCTCCGACATCACGCGCACTCCTTTCCCCACCCCGCAGTGCTGCACGGATATTGAACCGCGCTAGCCTGAGACTTGCGGATCTCGACTGACAAGCTATCGAGAAGCCATCCCAACCTAAAAAACAACCGACTCTTTATTCAGATATGTGAATCAGCGGAGAGCGTCACTCTAAATTCAAGTAGGGCAATTGAATGCCCAGCCCAAGATCCTCCACTGCCCCGACAACGACCTGAGCAGGGATTCCCGCATAGTGTGGAGAAAAAGCATCACTCGGATCGTACTGACCGGTGGCATCCACAATAGAGAGGCCAACTACGTAGCCGTCTTCGGACATAACGGGACCACCGCTGTTCCCAGGTCTGGATATCGCGGAATAAAGGAACAGTTTCTCCCCAGAAAGTGATGTGACCGACGCGTTCGTCACCGCTCCCTGCTGCATCGTCACAGACGCGTCCCGGAGGCCGGGGAGCTTCGGGTAGCCAAGCGTGTACACGGTCTGAGCCACTACCGGAACTTTAAACAGGGCTCCCTTCAACGGCGACAGCAGCGGGCCGTTCATCCGCACTACCGCCACGTCAACCTCGGGGTGTACGTGGACCGATGCCTTGTTGACGATGTACTCGTTGCCCTGAAACACCTGTTTCTCGTCGACTATCATGTCGGACACGACATGACGGCAGGTAAGGATATGGCTCGAATCGACTATAAGTCCGGTTCCGGCAACTGTCTTGCCATCGCCGTTCGTTCCCGTGATGTGAACCAGACCCGATGCGCACAGCTTGTAGAGATATTCCGGGCCGAGCACGGGTACCAGACGGAACAAGTCTCGACGAGCTTCCGACGCTGTCAAAAAATACAGGTAGTGATCCTGCAACCCCGCGACCGAGCGGTTGCCATGGCCCGCATGAACCAGGAGGCCGGTCGACGACATCTGTTCCACGATTTGCACGACGCGGAACGCGTTGGGCGCCTTCGGAAAGGTTTTATTCACTTCCAGGCATTTGTGGAAATCGCTCACTGTAAGCGGCTCTGGATTCCGTCCGCTTGGAACTTCTTTGTTTATGACCGAGTGGTTGGCGGCGATGTTTTTGGCGTTAAAGAAATGGCAGGCCAATGCCACCAGCTTGGTCCTGGACTCCAGCCCCCAGGGCGCATTCATCGTGTCGTGACCAAATAACTGATTAGATTCCATTGACATCAATACCTACCAAGTCCTCTTTTGCCTGAAGAGTATGCCGACAACCAAGGCGGATCAACTTCGGAGACGTTACATCAGAGATTCTGACAAATCCTAAGCGGCCATATCAGCTGCAATACTCTCAGCGACCTTGGCGCCCGCCGTCTTGTCGACGTTGTTCGGGTCAATGAATACCGTGGCTTTGTCCAATTCGAGGTCGAGGTGCTGTATGGATCGGAAGTTCCGAATTTCGATTCGTGTCAGGCGCATTTTGCTCCGCTCTTTACTGCTCTGACCCGACCGGTTGAAGCGACAGTTGCTGAACAGGTTTCGCATTCGCCACGCGAGTAGCTGTGCCACCGCGCTACCCGTTTCGACAGACTCGAATTGGCTAAAACACGAACTTCCATGAGCCCACGCCCGACCGTGGTGCTTTTGGTATTGGCGTGTCGGTGCGTCGTTGAATCCTGCCTTTTCCTAGGCTCTCAGAAATCCTTCCCGGGCTGCATTCGCTAGCTCTTGCCGAACTTGCAGAGTTGGAGCTACGATGAGTGGAAACCTGAACTTCGCATGGTCATCATGGTGGGCACCGTACACTTTCAAGGCGAAGGCGAACACTCACTAAGCCAGACACTATGTAGAATCAGAGAGCCACAATTGGCGACTGAAAACTAAAACTGCAATGAACCGAATGCGAATTGCACGTCAAAATCACTATGTCCCGATATGGTACCAAAAGGGATTTATTCTCGGGCCGAGAAACACACTCCACTACCTGGATCTCGATCCTCCGAAGATTGAACTTCCTGATGGCCGCATATTTATCCAAAAAGAGCTTAAACTCCGTTCACCAAAACAAAGTTTCCGAGAGAGGGACCTCTATACAACACGGTTTGGGCGCATATTGAATGACGAGATCGAAAAGTTTCTTTTCGGAGAGATCGATACGAGTGGCGCCACCGCAGTCCGTGCTTTCACCGGTGGTAAGCTGCAAGTAATCCACGATAATTTCCAGCGGTTCTTTGAGTACCTAAACGCGCAGAAACTAAGGACTCCGAAGGGTCTCGATTGGATCAAAGGCAGGTATCCTGATCTGATGCAGATTGATCTGATGCTAGAATTGCAACACCTACGGCAGATGCATTGTACGATGTGGGTCGAGTGTGTGCGCGAGATCGTTTCGGCCGAGAAGTCAGATGTGAAGTTCATCGTGACCGATCATCCAGTTACGGCCTATAACCCTGCCTGCGCGCCCACGTCCTCAGCTTGTCAGTATCCCGAAGAACCTGCGATAGATCTAAAGGGCACGCAGACCGTGTTCGCCCTGGACCCAGATCATTGCCTTATTTTGACCAACCTTGAGTACGCCCAGGATCCAACTGGCGTCAATCTGTTCGCTCCACGGCTGAATGCGCGATACTCAAGTTCGACCCTGGCCCGTACGGACACGATGATTCGGGCTCGGATGCTAACTCCTGACGAGGTTGTTTCGATCAATTCTCTACTTAAGAGGAGGTCGCGACAGTACCTCGCAGCGTACGAAGAGTCGTGGCTGTTTCCAGAACAAGCGGGATCGATTTCATGGGAAGACATAGGCAAGATTCTACTGCCTCCCAGCGATATGCTTGGGCAATTCGGTGGAGAACTCTACATTGGCTTTGAGGATGGTTCAACGAAGTATCAAGATGCGTTCGGTCGTACAGATACACGCCACGAGTTTCTGAAGAAGAAGGCCCTGGAGACAGAACCTGCACCGAACGATTTATGTGGCTGCGGTAGTGGGCGGAGATTCAAGAAGTGCTGTAGCGGCGTTGCGATTGAAAATCGGCCGCCGTGGGATGTCTACAGTATCCGCGATCGTAACTTGATATTTTGCGATGCAGTCGTTGACATTCTCGGGTTAAATAAGGGGAAGACCTGGGAGGACGTGAGGCGGGAGTTGAGTAATGACCAGGTGAAAAGTGTCCACGAGATGATGGAGATGCTATGGCCGAAGGATACCAACATCGCCGATTTACTTCCTCGGCCGGACAGGAGGGTATTTCGAACCGTCTACATGGGGTTTATCGATCCGCGGACGATTGCGCTGAGTGTGATCAGTTCTCTCGCCTACTTCGACGAGATCATGATTCTGAACCCATTCCCGAACCCGGTGTACATCAATCCCGAATTTAGCCCCACGCAATCGCCGGAACAGCACAAATCACAGATGCTCAAGAACGTAAGTCTTTTGTTGGCGCTAGAACCGTTTATCGATGCCGGCCTTGTCCATCTGGTTCCAGATCCAATGGAATTCAACACCGATTTTCGACACACAATGATGGCCATGGCCAAAGGACGCGGGGCAACCTGGAAAATGAAGCGGGAGGAAATGAAACAGGGGGAAAGATTGGCCAGAGATGACTTTGAACGACAGATTTTGCGGATGCCTGAAGAGCAGTTGAGACGATGGGTTCTAAATCGTCAACCCGAAATCGAGTCAGAGTTACTTGAGAGTACAATCGAGCACATGAAGGCGAAGCTGGCAAACGACCCGCTGGCGCTACTCCAACCCATACAAGCTGAAAAGAACAGTGGGGAAGTGCAATTGTTTCGCATGATGACACTTGAGTTCGCTCTTTTCATCGCCCATCTGACAGGAGCTGCTATCTATACGGACGAACCGGCCTGTTGGAGGCAACTGCACGAACACGCGAGCGCACCTATGCATGCAGGTCAACATTCTCGTTTGGAACCGATCACTGAAAAATTGGCGAACCTTACCTTTGAGATTGAAACCGATCCGCGAATCAATTTGGAGATCAGGCACGCAGGTAAGTTAGGCCGAATGAGGCGGGTTTTTCGGCGCATTTGGAATGAGGCGCTGACACTCGACGAGAGTGCCGATGTGGATGAGATTGCGGAACACCTCACGACCAGCCTGGGTAACGCCAGCCTCAAGGCGGGGATTGAGTGGGATACGTGCGCCATAACAACGAGTTTGTCCGCGCGATTTCGACAGCGCTTCGAGTTATCCGCGCCGGAGGCCGGCTTTAGCATGAACAGTGTCCATCGGTTACTTATCACTTCTGGGCGAACGAACTACATAGAGTTGGTACCGATCGCTTTGTTTCTTGAGCTTGAGAACGTCGAAGACAAGGGGACAGCGTAGTGGTTTTGTTCGACGTGTTGGTTTGGCATCGGTACACATACGAATTTTGATACCAGTGTATTTAAAAGGGTGATGCGCGAACGTAGAACAACGTCAGTTGGTCACTCCCAGTTTTTCTCCGGTGTTTCTGCGATGCTTGCACCGGAAGATCGGTGTGTGGATAGTCGAGACGAAGACGGGTGGGAGCCACACTGTTAGAGAGCCGGCCAATTGAGAGGAGCAAAGTCATGCACTGGAGTATCCGGCGAGCCATAGTATGCGTTGCTTGCACCGCGCTTTTGACCATGACCTCGGGAGGGTACGCCGGTGACAAAAGGGAATGTACGACTGAGGAGGAGATGGGCGCTGACAATCAACTGACGACGATCGCCGAGGACGATGAAAAGAGCAAGGAGCTGATTGAGCAGCACCTGCCTTTTGGTCAGCATATCAGCCGACATACCGCACAGGGCAAACCAACCAACGAGCAGTTGCTGGTTCAGGGCGGGTACGTGATTTTCCATGACGGAGATTTGCGTACTGCTCTATGGACGGCGCACAGGTTGACGCGTACAGACGTAATCGGTGGCGAATGCAAGAAGCGCGTTGAGTGCTTCCGAGCCGACAAACGCCTGCCAGAGAACCAGGCTGCGAGGGAGGAGGACTACGACGAACCAATCTTCGATCAGGGCCACATGACGAGTGACCGCGATCTGAGAGATGACCTCACGGAGCAAGTGAACTCGTACGTGATGTCCAACATGTCTCCCCAGTACGCCGGGTTTAACCGAGGAATTTGGGGAAAGCTAGAAAAATTGGGCCGAGTCTGGGCGAAAAAATACAAGACAATATACGTGACCTCCGGTGCGCTGTTCGATTTCAACAGAAAGGATGCACGAGACAAGGATGATGCTGCAGCTCGAGTAGGCACTCGAAGCCAGACGGCACGAGTGGCAATCCCCAGCCACTACTACAAGGTCTTCCTGCGGTCTGTGGGAGAGCGGTGGTCCACCATCGCGTTCCTGCTAAACCACGACAACAGCACGGGCAGCGGCGGGCGGAAGACAATGAGACAAAGACTGGAAGATGCGATCAAATCTCTTGCGTGGATTGAAAAGCGCTCTGAACTCATCTTCCATCCCGACCTTGACCGTAGCCACGTCGACGAGAGCTTGAACGGGATTGGGTGGGACTTCACGAACAGAAGAGACAAGGATGAGTCCGAATGCGAATCCTAGGGGTGCATCTGATTGGGGTGGCCATGATCAAGGACATAGAGCTTCGGGGCTGGATCGCCGTGGGTGTTACCGGTAATAAAACGCGGTGCCTCTGCGTATAACATCCCGGAAAATCACAACGTTGCAAGAGGTCAGATCGAAACGATCTGAGAATACCGACCTTGGGGATGGCAAGCCTCCGCAACAATGACAATACCTTGGGGAAAATTACTTTTTTACGACAGAGGTAACCGTTCGGTCGCGGGGTGATGAGGAATAGGAAAACACCAGCTGAAGCCAGCTACACCGCGCAATTCCTACAAATGTTTCCGGCATCGACTAAGTTATCACCCAGCCGCCGAACGGTTACCCTTGTCGAATGAATATCTCATCGACTTTCTCGCCCATTTAGACGCGGTGAGGTGTTTTCATCGGCCATCGAAATTTCTTAATTCAAAAGAACATAATCGTCCGTGCCCAAGCGCCACGTGACCCTTTTGACCTCATATTCTTTTTCATTTGGCGAAATCGTCGCGAAGGCAATATCTTCTGATTGATGTGTAGACAAGAGCGTGTCGTCACCTAGCCTGAAAAGTGCGAAACCGTGTCAGAAGTCCACGTTATCGGAATCGAGGGTGGGTGCAAAAGTGGAAAAATCAGGAAGACCGCCCAACATTGTGGCCCATCCTGTCCCAGGCTGGCCGTCGCCGGGCCCAAGCGAGCGGCTGACGATGCCGATCACCTCGCCATTTGAATTGAGTACCGGTCCTCCGCTCATACCAGAGGACCAGTTCGCTTGAACCTCGAACACAGGTGTTAGGTTTGTATCGTCTCGACCGTCGCGCAAAAGACTCTTGACCGTACCATAGGCTGCGTACATTTGCTCACTTATAGTGGTACGGGCTTCGATCACAGATCCTTCAAAGGCTTCTATTTCCGGGAAACCAAGCGCAACGACCTGTTCTCCAACCATGGGACAAGGTGGACGAGATCGAAATGGAAGATTACGGATGAGATCGAGATTCGCTCCCTTTGTGGCCATTACGGTCAGGTCTATTGGGCAAAGTTCAACCTTCCCTTGAAGAGCGGCCATTGGGTCGTCTTTCTCAAGCGCATTTGCCCACAGACTCGCGACACGAGGCATAGCATTCGGAGGAACAATGGGTGTTCCGTAGATAGCGCCCATTCCGAGCAAGACAACTAAACCTTCGTCGTCAGGCATCTTCACTTTGTATTGGTTATTTCCTGTTTTGCGCCGAACCGCTTTATCTCTCTCCTTGGCGACCAGGTGGTCGGCAGAAATGAACTTACCCCATGGGTCAAGGGAAAATGCAGATCCCAATCCTTCGAGATGACCATCTTTATACATCCAGAATACCGGGACAACTGCTTTTCTCAAGTCAAAGTATGAATCTACCTTGAATCGTTCAGGGCTTTCGCAATCAAGTGGCACCAACTCCTGGGGTGGGCAATCCTGATCATGAGGCTCGCAGAGCCTGACTACTATTGGTTTGAATGCCATGGAATGATTATTTCCGCAAAGTTTAAGAACTAGAATAATTCCTGAAATATGGCCAAGCCACTAACAATAATGTTTATTGAATCGAATACCAGTATCTCTTATCAGTTTATTGGCGTACATTCCAACCCAAGACTCAAAATTACATGGAGACCGTAAGATGCAAGAACGTTACCTTGGAGATGTGCATGACTTCGTGAAATACGCTTTGTTGCGGTTCATGCGAGATGCTCTTGGGCTCCGGATTGGAGTGAATTGGTACCTGACTTGCCCTGAAGATTTAGGCGACAGTGGCAGCAACGATGGAGAACAACGATACCACTTGAAAAAGGGAGAGTGGGAAAAATGGGACGGCAACCTCTTTAAGCGTATCCTCCACTTCGAGCATTCTGTCGAGCGGCGTCTCGACCGCATCAGGATGTTGGGCATTTTACCGGCTGACACCCTCTATTTTGAAGACATTGTCCCAGTCGAAGTGAAAGAACGCTGTTCTTGGCATCAACGTGCTCGATCAATCTTTACCGACACTGACTTGGTTTTCCTGGACCCGGATAACGGATTCCAAGTCAAATCCATGAAACCTAAAGAAAGTCCGAAGTACTCCTTTTTCCAAGAAGCGGTTGATTTCCTACTTATGGATAAAGTCGTTGTCGGTATTCAATTTGCTCGGCAATGCGACCCCAAAGAATGGGGGATCACACGAAGAGAGCAGCTTCATGCTCTAGCGGGAAATCGAGATATACTGCCCATCGTCAGGGGACGGGTGTCCTCGAATATTTTGTTTTTGACGCTTGCACCGCCGCAACGGGTAAAACCAGTTAGAAAGGCTCTCTTTGATTTCGCTAACCGTAGTCTAAAGTTTGCCAGAGACAAGAGAAGGGCAGAAATAATCACCTGAAATGGTTTTCTTTCTTGAGACATCAAACTGTTTTCCTCAGCCGTGAAATCTTGTTATCCTATTGATATTATTACTGAATAGGGCGAATGAAAATACAAGGCATCGAGTGGTATCGGTGCGGAGAGATCTGCCCGTTGTCGACACTGACACCACGCGATCCAGTATCTCTGGGACTTAAACAAAAAGAAGGAAGGCAGTCATTGATGGTGCATTGCATGGATTCGTCAGCCGTCTTTGGGTGCGAGGCGGCATGTTACGCCGGAGCGAATTTTTACTTGGTCTGTGTTTTGGTCACACTCAAACGAGCCCATAGCTCTTGTATGCTTGAAGATGCAGAATCTAATTAACGATGATCGTGATGGAATTGGCCAGAGGGCCGTCCCGCTGGGTCCTGGACTGCCAGCTATTCCCGAACGTCTGCTTCTGGCTCATGCGCGAGGTGAAGTGCTGTTCGTCTGCGGTGCCGGAGTCTCGAAATCGTCTGGGTTACCTGACTTCCGAGAACTCGTCTTGAACGTGTACAAGACCTTAGATTCGAGCATTTATGAGTTTCTTTGCTCTCGTAAAACAAAAGCATGTTCAGCGCTGGAACCGGCTTGTTCGCATTTGAATGGCAACCAAAGAGCGGAAATCAAGCGGTTTGATGGCCGAGACTACGACGTTGTTTTGGGCATGCTTGAGCGCCGTCTGGACGGACGGACACGCGAAGACAGCAAAGTCAGAACCAAGGTTATCGATCTTCTTCGTTCGCCAGAGCAGGATTTAGAATCGCCCACGTCTAAGCAGACTGACGATGCCGGGGTGCTCGAGAAACCCGCAGCATCTCCGAAGGCTCGTCCCTCAACGGTCCATAGAGCACTCATGCGACTTGCCGATCGTGGAGGTGCTACGACGATCGTGACCACGAACTTCGATCTTCTTCTCCAAGAGGCCGGCAAGTCGCTCAGAGTGCCTGTACAGACTTATTCGCTGGGAGACATCCCTCGGCCCACTCGTCGTCGGGAATTTGCAGGCGTGTTTCATATTCACGGGGCCTTGAGCCGCAATCCCAATCGCTTCTCCGATCTCATCCTTACGGACCAGGATTTTGGAGAGTTCTACTTGCGTCGGCGTATCGTGCCGGACTTCATCTACGATGCGGCGCGTCTTTTCCACCTCGTTTTGGTCGGTTACAGCGCCAACGATCCACCGATGCGATACCTTTTGAATGCGGTCGCCGCAGACGAAACCCGTTTCGACGATCTCAAGGACCGTTTTGTTTTCTTCGGCACCGACGGGAGCGATCCAGTAGCGCTTGAGGACTGGAAAGGGCGGGGCATAGTGCCGATCCCCTACTCCACCCCAAATCACGACCACTCGATGTTGAGCAAAATGCTGTCAAGATGGGCTGAGATTTCAGCGAACAACGGGAAGCGGCGGGTGATTGACAAAGAGATTCAACGGATAGTCAAAAAAGCAAGGGCCGCTGCATCGGAGGTTGATCAAGGGCTTTTCGATCATCTCTTTAGGCGAAGCGACTCGACGGAAAAAGCTCGTCTGTCCGAGCTAGTATCGTGTGCAGGAGCTGAGCCAGGATGGCTGGACGCGATGTTGACGATCGAAGCCCGACAGAACCTGGGGCACCGGTCGTGATCCCGACAAGGGAAAGCCTTGATCAGGGAGAGCGTAACCGCGTCAAGACAGCAAAAGCATATCTCAAGAGCAGGCTTTCGGAGCGGGTGACGGTTGATTGGGCGCTTAGACTGGAACCAACACAACGAGTTGAACGGTTTGCGATCATGGAACTCTTGGACGGCCATCCGGCTCCGGCAATAAAGGAACCATATGCGATCACATGGCGGCTGATCCAAGAAAGCTGGTCGTATCGTGCCAGTGAGAAATCTCACTCTCTGGCAGTTCACGACATTAGAAAGCGGGTTCGGGCCGGCGAGTGTTCCGGGGTGCTTGTCGAGGAAATTGCAGATCTTGTTGCGCCATGTCTCGAGGTCAGGTCGCTGGAAAGCAGACCATGGCTGCCTGTCAAGAGAACACGCGCCCCGAAAAGATTCCAAGATCTTCTGGCGGCAAACTTGACTAGCATCAGTCTCCGTAGCGTCTTCGGAGACCGTCCGGTCGACCTGGGACTTGCCGAAATTTCGGATGTCCCGTTCCTTGTTTCATTGGCAAGCACGCTTACGGCCAGGGTTGATCATGGCCTCTACATTGCTCATCGTATTTATGGAGAAAAAAAGAATTGGACGCCGTCAGAAAGCCCCGCTCGCGTATTTTTCGACTATCGCGGAGACGAAGAAAAGGATCCGGATTCCTTCAGCCGCGGTCTCGCTCCTTCTGTAAAGTTACTTCATATGACGGTCGCACGAATAGCCGAAATCGATGCTTCGGCTGCACTGCCCTTTATATGGCATTGGCGACACTCCGTGTCAGATGTTTATCGCCGTCTCTGGGCAGTTCTTGCCCGCGATGCGCGAATGGTTCCAGCTAAAGACGTCGGCGAATTCCTGTTGTCCCTCGACGAGTATGAATTCTGGAATTTGACTATGTTTCCCGAATTTGCCGAGTTGAGAGCGCTGCGCTTCGCGAATCTAGACGAGGAAGCGAGACAGTCCATAGCGCGGCGTTTGCAGCAAGGGCCTCCTCGCGATTTGTGGCCAAGGAAGTTGAAGGCTCGGGAGGTCAAAAATTATCAACGACATTTTATTGCTCGTGAATTCAGGCGTATTGAAATTGCGGGAGGTGAACTGTCAGCTGAACTTCAAGAATGGGTGGACATGGCCACTGGCGAGTTCGCCTATCTTTTGAATATGACCATCGATTACGGCTTTCGCGGTAGGTCGGAACGATCCGGTCAAGCGCCATCTTCCGAATCGTCAGGCCGATATGACGAGCTCGAAGGTGAGTATCGATTGCGGGCGTTGGGTGTAGATCTCGCC
>VXOZ01000353.1 GCA_009839775.1 Chloroflexota bacterium
TGAAAGCGCTCTTGGTCGTAGAATGGTTGCTGCCATGCGGGCAGTGCCTCATACTCCGCCCGCCGCTGCGCAAGTTGCTCGTGAAGCGCCGTCTCCCCCCGCACGTCAAGCGCCATGCCGAGTTGAATTGACGTTTCGTAGAGTTCTCGCAGTGTCATAATTGCACTCTTCGTTTCAATACTTGCGCCTATTGTAGCGTATCGCCAAGCCGCAGCCGAAATCGAGGTGGGTAAAGCCTTTGGCAAGTTGAGCGCGCAAGCTTCCACTTAGCAATGTGCCTTTGAGAGACCCCGTTCCAAACAAGCCTGGAAGCTCAAATGGCATACTATGGGTGGCTGGCAGTTGGGCAGTCAATCTCCACATACGCTGAAGCGGGCAGAAAAAAGCAGCGTAGTGCTCTCACCCAACACATGCGACCGCTATCGGTTAGAATTGCGTTGTAGCATGAACGCCGCATCAAACACAGGGATGTGACACGATGCAAGTTGCGAACCAGTATTCGTTCATCTTTATCGCGGTCTTCGTGGTATCACTTTGCATTGTAGCCGCCACCCTGTGGTTTCCGGGGACCGGCGGCCTGCTTGCCATTCTTTTCTCACTGTCAGCATTCATAGCGATTGCCTCACTCACCCGCTATCGCGATGACGACACCAGCGGTATTCCGCCGGATGCGCTGATCGGCAAGGGACTGCCGGTGCTGTTGGCCGTGTATTCTAATTTCTGAGCGGGGTGCCTGGTGGCACGCCCCATCGTGGATGGGGTTGAACGCGATCTCGGCGACGCGGTGCGGGTCATCCGGCTGAACCGGCACACGCCGGCCGGCCGCGCGATTACGGCCCGTCTTGGCCTGCACCTGGTGCCCTCCTTCGTGGTCTTCGACGGGCAAGGCGAGGTACGGCTGCGCAAGGATGGCATCGTGATCAAACAGCAGCCGGTGCTGGAGGCGCTCGGCCACGAGTAGCTGCGCCCTTTCTCCGATTGCGGCACGCGCGGCATGCATATCACGGCCAGCTCTCTGCATACATAGTGTGCTATAGTTCTCAAGACTACATTGAATGGACTATTCGGACGGATAGACGCAATGCGGTTCGTCAACCAGTACTCCTACCTCCTTTTCGTAGTCTTTGTCCTGCCAGCCAGCGCGGTGGCGGCCTACTTTTGGTTGCCGAAACCGGTTGGCCTGGCGCTTGTGGCGCTGCTTGGCGTTGGTCTCGTTTTCGTAGCGTCCCTTCAGCACTATCGTGAAACAATTCTCGCCGACACCGCGGCATTGGATGGCCTCATCGGTAAAGGTTCGCCGGTAATGGTCGTCCTGTTCTCCCACTACTGAGCAAGCAGCCTTGCGGCCCGCCCCACGGTCGATGGGATCGAGCGAGAGTTTGGCGAGACTGCGCACATCGTGCGTCTCAGCCAGCATACGCCCGTCGGGCGCGCTTTCGCCGAGCGTCTGGACATTTCTTCAGTGCCGTCTCTGGTCGTTTACGACGAGACGGGCGCGGAGCAACTGCGGTTCACTGGCAGAGTACCCAGCCCGCAGGAAGTCGCTGCCGCGCTGCAGCAGGAGTAGAGCACGCGCTCTTGCCACGTGCGGAGCTTAGTGTTGCCCGGCTAAAGTGCTTTGGCCGTCCCACCAAAGCCGCTCGGCAGAACCAGCGTGTCTATCGGAAGTCAACGGGCGACCCGCGCTATACTGTTAGAGAAACTTTCCCTTGCCCTGGAGGAGCATGTCGTGAGCAAGCAGACGTTATTGCCGCCGTTACAGACTGAAGAGGAGCTCATGGCGCAAATGACCGCGCCCACGCCGGAAGCATGTGAGGCGGTGCAAGCGCTGGACGGCGACGTTATGGTGCTGGGCGTGGCGGGCAAGATGGGCCCGACGCTCGCGGAACTCCTGGTACGCGCGGGCGCGAAACGGGTGATAGGCATATCCCGCTTCTCCTCGCCGGATTCGCGGCGATACTTGGATAGCGTTGGCGTGGAGACCGTTGCCTGTGACCTGCTCGACGACGAAAGCGTGGCCAAACTGCCGGACGCGCCGTATCTCTACTTGCTCGCGGGGTTCAAATTCGGTTCCAGCGGCGCGCCTTCCTTGAATTGGGCCATGAATTCGCTCGTGCCGGCCAAGCTCATGGAGCGGTTTCCTGATTCCCGCATGGTGTATGTTTCCTCCGGCAACGTGTACCGCTTCATGCCCGTAGACGGCAGCGGCGCGGACGAGAGTGGGGAGCTCGGCCCGGTGGGCGAGTATGCCGAATCGCGCCTGGGCGGCGAGCGACTAGTGGAATACTACGCGGCAAAGAACAACACGCCGACGCTCATTGTGCGCCTCTTCTACGCTACCGAACTCCGCTACGGCATTATCCTGGACATCGCGTCCAAGGTGAAAGAGCAGACGCCAATCGATTTGTCAATGGGCTACGCCAACCAAATCTGGCAGGGCGACGCCTGCGACATGCTGGCGCGCTCGTTCCCGCTCTGCGCCAGCCCCGCCGATGTGATTAACCTGACCGGCACGGAAACCCTCTCCGTGCAACAGGTGGCCGAAGCCTTGGGTGAACGTCTCGGCGTGGCGCCGATCTTTACCGGCGAACAGGAACCAACGGCGCTGCTCGGCGACGCGACCCGCTATGTGGAAACCTTCGGCGCGCCCCGCGTGCCGGCGGAGCAAATCATCGATTGGGTCGCCTGGTGGGTGAAGCACGAGGGTTCGACCCTGGGCAAGCCGACGAAGTACGAGAGCCGGACGGGTAACTTCTAAGCCGTGCAGGACTGATGAGACGCAATCAGTCTGTGTTGTTGATTGACGCGTAGTAGGGGCACGATATATCGTGCCCCTACTTTGATACAGACTCTCCCACCGCTATCGCTTTTGCAGGGCCGCGCGGAGGCGGTCGGCGACGACTTCCGCTTCGCCGGGTTGCAGCGTCATGGGGCTGATGAGGATGCCCTCCTCGTTCAGCCGCACGTCGATCGAGGGCTCGCCTTCCCGCAGGGCGCGGGCAACGTTGGCGGCCTGCGTATCGCTGTCGCCCCCGAATCTGATCTGCGCGTGGGGTACGATATCCCAACTGGCGCCTTCATCCTGGCGGCGCACTTCACCGGTCACGCCTTCGAGGCCGTGCGCGGCCGCGGCTACCGTGCGCATCTGCGCTTCCCAATTGTCGAGCTCTGCTGCCTCGTCTTGCGCCAGGTAAAGTTCCACCGCTTTCAGCAGGCCCATGATTTCTTCCTTGCCCACCTTCATGCCGCGTCCGACCGCGCTCTGCGGACTGCCGTTCTGGCGCGCTGCCTCCACGAGGTCGGGTCTTCCCAGCACGAGCCCTGTGGCCTGCGGGCCACGAATGCCCTTGCCGCCGCTGAAAATTACTAGGTCGGCGCCTAGCCCCACAATCTCTGCTAGATTGGAGCGGGGCGGCAATTGCGCCGCAGCGTCGACGATTACCGGCACGCCGCGTTCGTGCGCGCCGGCGATCACCTCGATCAATTGTTGCTTGGTCTGCTTGCCGAGGAAATGCACCACTGCCGCCGTGCGCTCCGTGATGGCGCCGATCAGTTCCTCTGATGTCACCCCTGCGCTCGTGCCGGCGGCCACCAGCACGCCGCCAACGACCCGGAAGCCTTGGTGGACGTACGTGTGCTCATCCACGTAGCTAATCACAAACTCGTTCTTGCCGCTCGGCACTTCCGGTAGCGCGCGGATCAGGTCGGTGTCCGTGCCGGTCAAACAGGCCGCGGCCGCTACGAGCATGCCGCTGGCGGCGCCACAAGCAATAAACGCGGCCGGCACGCCGATCTCATCAGCCAGCCACTTGCCCGCCTTCTCGTGCAACTCGTCAAGTCCGACAAAGCTGCGGGAGGCCTGTACCATAGCCTCCACCACCGGCTCCGGCATCAGACTGCCGCCCAGCGTCGTCACCGTGCCGCTGGCGTTGATGAATGTGCCGACGTTGATGTCATCGTACGTAATCATGTGCTGCTCCTTCTGCTGCTGCGGGCTTCCCTCGGATCGGGGAATGCTAATGAAATCTACGCGACCAACCGGTAGCCGCTTACAGTTACCTTAATACGATTGTGTTTGTCCTTCTTGCCAACAGGCGGGGGACAAGCCCCCGCGCTACAGCCTGTTATTAAAGCGTGACTCTGTTCTGCAAGTTCACAGTAATCGAGTGCCAATGCTTATATGCGGTACAGCTCCTCGGCGTTCCTGGAGAACAGGGCAACCTGCTCGTCCGGGCTGAAACCGGAGACTATCTCCGTGTAGGCGTCAATCTGGTTGTCGTAAGTGCTCCAAAGCCAGTCCACCGGCCAGTTGGTGCCGAAGATGCAGCGGTCCACGCCAAACGTTTCGATGGACGCGAGCACCCAGCGCCTGATGCTGTCCACCGTCCAGGTCTGGTCGCTCATACCGAGGCCGGAAATCTTCCAGCGGATGTTGTCGCACGTAGCCGCAAGCTCCATACCGCCTTTCCAATCGGCAAAGTACGCGTCCGTGCGCTCTTGGGGTAGTCCCGTGTGGTCGGCGACAATCGTAATGTTAGGAAATGCGTTTGCGAGGTCCCGGAGCTTTCCCATGTCCTGCCACCCAACGGCAATACTGGACACGAGATTATACTTCTCCATTAACGCAAAACCCCGGTGAAAGTCGGGCGCGACGAGATAGTCGCCGTAGGAGAAGTCCCGTATGCCCCGCATGATGGGCGACTGGCAGTGCCGCTCCAGCACGGCTTCCACGCCGGGATCGCGCAGATCGGCGTGGGCCACGATGGCGTGCGGAAACCCCGTGCGGTCGGCGGCAGCCTGCAGCCATTCGGTCTCGGTCACCGGGTCCGGACTGCCGATAGCGGCCTGTACGTGGATTGCCTTGGTGACGTTGGCGTTGCGGGTCTCGGCGATGTAGTCCTCGGCAAGGTAGTTGCGCTCGGCTAGCCTCTGAATCTGCTCACCTAATGTGGGGTGCGGCACGCAGGGCTGCCAGTGGCCGTAGACAAGCTCCGGGTGCTGCATGTCGTAGAAGTGGACGTGCGCATCGACGAATTCTAGCTTGCCCATATAAGAAAGTCTCCCCCCTCGCCCTAGCCCTCTCCCTCAGGAAGAGGGGATCATTTGCAGAGCCTGGTTACTTCTCAAGCCTATCCGGAAACGGCACTAGCGCAGGAAATCGGTATCAGCGTAATGAATCGACCCTGACTGCCTGCCCTGTTGCCGCTGATCGGTACCCCGCATCCAGGAATTCAACCACTCGCGCGCCTATCTCGCCCAGGGCGCGGTTTTCGCCCTCGCCCAAGATGACATCGACGAGCCCCCGCGCCGGCAAGTGCGCCGGATACCGTTCCTCTTCGCTCAAGTCCGTGAAGGCATCGGCGGTGCCGTCGTTGTACTGGGCCTCCAGGCGGCCCCCGGCGATGTCCTGCCGCAGCACGCCATTGCTGCCGGTGTACACGAATCCCTGGTCGAGCCGCTGGTGCGGGCGCATGGCGCCGGTGGACGCCATGGTGCCCGTGGCGCCGTTATCGAGCCGGAAGCTGTACGCGTTAACCAGGTCCACTGCCAAGTCGTAGTTTTCCATGTATGCGAAGACTTCTACCACCCGCCGGCCGGTGACCCAGAGCACCATGCCCATGGGGTGCGTGACCTGCACGTGGCCCTGGCCGCCGCCGGCAATCTTCGGGTCCGAGTAGGTATCGGGGGAAGGACCCGTCACTGGAAAGCCGAACGCCTCGGCGTAGTCCTGGGGATTGCCGCGCAGGTAGGACTCGACCCATGAGGTAAAGATGCCCGACACCATTTGCAGTTCGCCAATCTTGCCCGATTGCACGATCTCGCGGGCCGCTTGCGCATGGCTCGTAAATTGGAACGTATAGCCCACCATGAGGTGCAGATTGTTCGCATTTGCGCGCGCCACCAAGTCCCAGGCGTCGCGGGCGGTTAGCGTCATCGGCTTTTCCACGAACACGTGCACACCGGCGTCCAGGGCGTCACGCGCAGCTTCATAGTGGTAGGCGTGCTGGACGGCAATCACTACACCGTCAACCCCTGCCGCCAGCAGGTCTTGATGGCTAGCGTAAGTGTTGGGAATGTCATAGTAGTCCGCGGCAGTCTTGGCCTTCTCCGGTATGACGTCGGCAACACCGACGAGTTCCGCCTTCGCGTACGTCTTCAGGCTGGGGATGTGGTGCTGCGTCGCCCACCAGCCCGCGCCGATTACGCCGATTCTCGCCTTCGCCATGGCAATGCCCTTATGTGCTACTGCATGAAGATTGAGCCGACGATCATGCTTGTATGCGCCCTTCTCACCTCTCAGCCTAGTCGGGCACGATCCCCTGCTCGGCCAAAGTCGCCTGCAATCCGGCGAAGGACTCCCGGCTGCCCTGCTCCTTGGTGCCGTTTTCCGGCCGGTAGTGGGTCTCCAGCGTCACCACGCCGTCGTAACCGTCGTCGGCCAGCGCCTTGAACTGTCCCGCATAGTCCACCTTGCCACCGCCGATGGGCAGCCACGCCAATTTGCCCGCGGTGTTCAGCTCCACGTCCTTTACGTGCACGTGGATGATCCAGGGCTTCACCAACTCATATCCGTCTGGGTAGGGCCGCGCCTCACCGGAGTGATACGCATTGCCCGGGTCCCAAATCACCCGCATATTTGGCGAGTTTATCGTCTCCATCAAGCGCGCCGTTTCCGCGCCGGTGCCAATATTGCACATGCGCACGTTCTCAAACGCCAGCGTCACCCCGGCGGATTCGGCCATGCGCACCGGCAACTCCAAACGCTCGAGGAGGGTGTCCCAATGGGCTTCGAGATCGTCCTCCCGCCGGAACGAGAAACAGCGCACAAGCTGGCAATCGAAGAGCGGCGCTATCTGAATTGAGCGCTCCAGTATCTTGATGTGCTCGTTGTAGGCGTCCGGATCATCGATGGGACAGTGCAGCAGGAAGAGCGAGGCAATATTGCACACGGCAAAGCCACGCTGGCGCACCATGCGCAGCACTTGGGTCAGTTCATGGCTGTCCAGATCGCAAATATTCTTGTCCCACATGAAGCCGAGCTCAATAGTGTGCACGCCGAACTCCTTGATCACGTCGAGCGCGTGCGCGAAGTCCTGTGAGACTTCGTCCGTCATAACGCCAAGTGTGAACATGATCTACCTCGTGATATTGCTCTGTCTGCCAAACTGTTTAGTTGCTGCCTGCTATCTCTCGTGGAGAGACCCCAAGAGCGCCACACTCAATTCCACCACCCGCCCGGCGCTGTCCGTGGTGACGGCGACGGGAAGATTGGAGTAGAAGTGGGTGGTTTGGACCTCGTAGCCGCCTTTTGTATACGCTGCGACCGTGGGAATGTAGCCCACGTCGCCGTTAGTGTAGCCCAAGTACATTGTGTGGGAAAATGGCGAGCGTTCCTGCGCGGCCTGTGCGAGGTCGCCTGCACTCTCGCCCTAGTTGGGCACGATTCCCTGTTCGGTCAGGATTGCCTGCAATCCCGCGAATGACTCCCGGCTGCCCTCCTCACGGGTGCCGCCTTCCGGGAAGTAGTGCGTTTCCAGCGATACGACGCCGTCGTAGCCGTCGTCGGCCAGCGCCTTGAACTGTCCCGCATAGTCCACTTTGCCCGCGCCAATGGGCTTCCAAACCGACTCGCCCGCGGGACTGAGCACCGCGTCCTTGACGTGCACGTGGACGATCCACGGCTTTACCAACTCGTAGCCGTCAGGGTAGGGCCGTGCTTCACCGGATACGTAGGCATTTCCCGGGTCCCAGATCACTCGCAGATTCGGCGAGTTGATGGTCTCCATAAGGCGGGTCGTTTCCGCACCGGTGCCGATGTTGCACGAGCGCACGTTCTCAAACGCCAGCATCACGCCGGCGGATTCCGCCATGCGCACCGGCAGCTCCAAACGCTCGAGAATAGTATTCCAGTGCGTCTCCAGGTCGTCTTCCCGCCAAAACGAAAAGCAGCGCACGAGCTGGCAATCGAAGAGCGGCGCGATCTGGATCGAGCGCTCTAGTATCTTAATGTGTTCGTTGTAGGCATCCAGATCATCGATGTAGCATCTGAGGAATTGCGATGCAATGTCACAGACGGCCAAGCCGCGCTGGCGTATCATGTGCACCACCTGGGTCAGCTCATGGCTATCCAATTCGCAGATGTTCTTATCCCACATTTCGTGGAGCTCAACAGTGCCCACGCCGAATTCCTCGATTACGTCGAGCGCGTGTGCCAAGTCCTGCGAAATTTCATCGGTCATGACGCCAAGTGTGAACATTGCCTTCCTCGCGATGATACTTTTTCTACCTGAATTCGTTGCATGTGCCTGCTAACTCACATGGAGACTTTCCAAGAGCGCCACGCTGGCGTCCACCACTCGCCCGGCGCTGTCCGGGGCGACGGCGGCGGGGAGATAGTAGTGGAAGTGGGCGCTTTCGACCTCGTAACCCCCTTCGGCGTATGCGGCAACGGTGGGAATGTAGCCCACGTCGCCGTTCGTGTAGCCCAGGTACATAGTATGGGCAAAGGGCGAGCGTTCCTGCACGGCCTGCGCGAGCTCGATGAAGACCTCACCGGCGCCGCCAACCAGGGCCACGTCGCCGATGCGGAGCGCCTGTACCTCGAATTCAACTTGGTTTTCACCGACAAGCGGCGGTGTCCAGTACCGGAGAGCGGGCGTTTGCGTCCTAATCCTGGGTGGCGGGTCGTTGGGCGTGTGCAAGTCAAGTATTAACGTCTCATGCGCCGCCCCAAGCACGGGATTCAAAGGCTCAATTTCACCAAGCGTGCCGTGGAGCCCGTTGAGCGAATACACCTCCAACGCTTCCGCGCCGACGGCGCTGCCCACGCCCCAGAGACGCTCCTGCATGTCCATCCCGCCGGGCTGGCCGATGGGGTTGATGTTGCCGCACGCGCCCTGCAGAAAGAGCATGGTCGCACCGCTGGCGGCTTCAAAGAGTCCGCGCGCTACGCCGACAAAGTCGGCGGAAACCGCGTGGCTGGGCGGGTGCAACACCACCGGGTGGCAGGCGTAGTGGACGAGCGCCGCCAGCGGTTCACCCTCCACGGTATCGATGCGCAGCAACTGAAGGGTCCGGTCGATGGCGCCGCCCAGGTTTTCGCCCATCGTGGCGACTTTCCCGTCGCGCAGAACCCGGCGATTGACATTTGCGGTCACGCTGCCGGCGCCGTGGGAGACGCGGCACGCCTCCAGGCTTTGCTGTGCCATTTCTACGCTGCCGGCCATGGCGTGAACGAGCGTCGTCGTATACGCGAGTTCGGGCGCCGACATGTCGGCGCTAGCGCTCGTGATGGGGCCTGAGTGCGTGTGGGATGTATTGATGAGGATGTTCGGCGCCGGGATGCCGGTGCGCTCGGTAACCAGCGCGCGGAGGGTAGCGACTTGCTGGGTCGGCAGACCGCAGACGTCGCAGCTTATGATTGCGATGGCCGTCTCGTCAGTGGCGAGCACGAGCGACGTGGCGTAGAGATCGTCGAGGATTGCATCGCAGCCGTGTTCGCGATTGCCGAATCCGCACAGCCAAGTGCCTAACGGCGGCGTAATTGTCGCCCGACCAACGCCGGCCTGCAGTACGTCAGCCATGAGCGCCTCCCTCACGGCGTTGGCGATCGCACTCTGAACGCTGAAGCGACAGCGCAACACCACCTTCGCTACAGCCGCCTAGTTAACGATCGCATTCTGAGCGGATGGTTTGGCTCATTATAACGAAGGCAACAACTAGGTGCTGACCTCATCAATGTGGTCAAGAATTCGCGACCATAGAGACCAATGGCAATTCGCTACGTGCATTCGGTAACTGAAGGGAGATGAAAGACGCGGCAGGCGATGCAACCCCCTGGCCCGCTCTACGCTTATTCTTGATCACTAATGACGCGAGCGAGAAACCGCCTCCGGCTTTACTCCTTCACATCCTCATACCAGCCCGAACCAAAATAGAGCCCGTCGTGCTTAATGAGCCAGGTGTGCTTCTGGCGTTCCTGGTTGGTGTCGAGGTCAACGAAGATGTAGGAAACCCACTTGCCTTCCTCGGTGGCCGTTAGGAACTCGGCGCCATAGTCGTAGTCGCGACTATCGATGCGCTGCTCCCGTGTGCGGCCGATGTGCTCCGGATTGGGGTGGGCGATGGTGACCTGGTTCTCATCGAGGACGAAGATGTACCACGGCCCCTGCACGCTTTCCGGCGAGCTGAAGTACGCCAATGCGGCCTCGCCTCCCTGCGCGTCGTAGCGCTGTATGGCGCGGTGCACGAATGACTGGGTATACGTAGCGTCATCCTCGGCCTCGGCGCGTTCGTACCAGCCGGAGCCAAAGATCAGGCCGTCGTGCTTTACCGCCCACGCGTGCTTCTGCTCCTCATAGCCGGTACCAGGGTTCAGAAAGTAGTAGTCCACCCAGACGCCGTCTGCAGTGGCAGCGACGAGCTCTTCACCATAGGACTTGCCGCGCACGTCAACGCGCGTTTTAGGTGAGGTGCCAAGGATATCAGGACGATTAGCATTGACTACAGTGTTCTCGTTTTCGTCGATGATGAAAACGTACCAATCTTCGTCCACGCTCTCCAGCGTGTTGTAGTAAGCAAACGTGGCTTCCCGTCCAATGGCGTCATAGAGCCGAACGGCTTGGGCAACGAAGGCTTGGGTGTAGGCCGCCGGATCGGTTTTGGCGGCGCCTTCCTCGTACCAGCCCGAGCCGAAGATCAGGCTGTCGTACCGCACCACCCACGTGTGCTTGGATTCAAACGACCCGGTCGCCGGATTGGGATAGGTATAGTCCGTCCACGCGCCCTCTGCGGTGGCCGCCGCGGCTACCTGTGCGCCCGCAGGATAACCGCCTGCACCCAGAATCTGGTCGGCGTGCAATCCCACATTATCGGGAATGACGGCATGCGCTAGCATGATGTCTTTCGCATCAAAGATGAAGACGTACCACTGACCGTCCACGCTCGCCGCCGAGTTGTAGTACGCGACGGTGGCGTCAAGCCCTTCGGCACGGTAGAATTCCAACGCCTGTTCGACGAATGCCTGCGTGTAGTCGGCGGGGTCAGACTTGTCAGGCAGCCCGGCGTGCCCTTCAGCAATAACCTCATACCAGCCGGAGCCAAAGATCAGCCCACCGTACCTGACGACCCAGGCATGCTTCGCTTGGAGTTCCCCGTTTGCCGGGTTGCGGTGCAGGTAATCTACCCAGTTGCCGGCTTCCGTCGCCGCAGCCAGAGCTGCGCCGTGATTAAAGCCGGTAATGTCCACACGGTCGTTGACGTTCGTGCCCAGGCGGCCCGGAATGGTGGGATGGACAACGAAGGTGTCATTCTCGTCTATGATGAAGACGTACCACTCGCCGTCCACGCTCTCCGCTGAGTTGTAGTAACCAACGGTTGCCTCACGCCCGTTGGCTTTGTAGTAGTCTATGGCATTTGAAACCACGTACTGCGTGTACGCTGCGGGATCTTCCGCAGGATCGGGCGGGGGTTGCATTACCTGCACACTGCAAGAGACTGCGACCAAGAGCGCTGCTATCGCAATCAAAACCGCAATACCACGATGTATTCGGCTAGACACTGCTAACTTCCTCCTCAAGATGCCAGACTCCTCGCTTGGTGCTCACACCATCGTGTATCAATCTACTTTAAGTATACCGACCCCATCCTCTGAAATTCGGCTCGTTGCCGCCTGGCGCCCCACTATTTGACGAGAATGCCCCAGGCGAGGCATATGGAGGAGGAATACGGGGCAATCAAACACTAGTGTTTCCGACAGTCAGCAGTGCGCGTCTTAGTTGCTTGCCGGCAGTTACTAGGCAACTGCTTCACTAGCGCTAGAGCGTCCGGCACGCACGAACGAAGTTAGCGAACTGCCAATCGACCACGCGTGAGACAATCGTGTGCCTTTGCACGAACGAATTAGCGGTAAAGCTACTTCACACGAAGTTTGGTCTGCCGGGAAAAACCAGGTTAGCCATGCCAACTCGCAATGAACGACTCGGCATCGACGCCGGCTGGCAGTTCGTTGAAGTAGTAGTGCATGGGCCGCCCCTGAAATGCCGGCTCGAACATCTCCTCGTCGCTCTGCAGCGCCGCATCGATGCCCTTGAACCGGCTCCAGAGGATGGCCGCTTCTTCATGGGAAAAGCGCGTGGTGAATTCCGGCCCCCAATTCAGGGTAATGGGGTGCTGCGATTCGACCCACTGATGGATATCGTCCGGCTTCCGCAGTTCAGGGTTTCTCAGGAAACGCATCTGCAATGCGACTTTCGACAGGTAGATGGTGAGCGTGGTCCTGCCGTGGGGGCCGATGCCCGGCTGCAGGGTCTCCAAAGCCGCACGGTAGCCGGTCTCGTCCTTGTCGATAACGGCGCGGAGCGCGGCTTCGGTAGCATCCTTCATGCGCTCGCCGCGCGCCGCAAATGACTCAAACCGCTCGCGGACCCAAGGCGCAACGTGTTCCAAGAAGCCAAGTTCCGAATAGGTACCGTAGATCGCATGACCGCCGTGCAACGTCCGCCGCTGCTTGGTGGTGTAGTTGCTGCCGGTGTGGTTGAGAAAGTTGATGTACACGACCCCGTCGCCGGCGTTCAACTCCACCGGTACGCCGCCGGTGACCGGTCCGGCGCGGTTTTCGAGCAATTCGGCACGCTCCTGCGCGGTGCTGCGCCGGCGGTGGCTGCCCGGTATAGCCCAAAGCACGCTGTCGTCATAGAGCGGCACGTTCCACTGCGTGTAGCGCGGGCCGTTTTCTACCATGTCCGCCGCGAGCGCATCGAGCGGAGCCATGTCGACAGGGTGAATATCCCGGTGCCAGCCCGTACCGCCCGGCCAGTCGCGGACGGGATTGCACATCATCATCATTTCGGTAATGCAAGGCTCGGGATTGCACAGCAGTTGGCTGGCAATCTCCAGAGTCTCGTCGGCAACCCAGAAGTCCTCGACGACATTAGCGGTTTCCGCGTCAATGAGGCCCGGGCGCATCATCATGACGCGTGGCTGGCGATTCGTCTCGTACTCACCGCCGGGCGGCGCATCCGGCCCCCGCTCCCGCGCCCAGTTCACCTTCTGCCGCTCCAGCATCGTCTCGCAACTGGCGCGCATGGCCTCGAGCTTGTCCGCCGGAATGAGATTGCGAAAGATCAGATACCCCTGGTCCATGAACTGGTCGCGGTCTACCTTCACGGCTTTCTCCTTAGGCTGCAATGCGCCCACACACCTTGGTTGCTGCACGATTTACGTGTGTTTCGATGATTTGCACCCTCTATTTGTCACCGTTTGCCAGCGGCATCCGTGAGCAAGCCGTCGCGGAGTTCGCGTTTCAGCACTTTGCCCATGGTGTTGCGGGGGAGTTCATCCACGAAGTAGACGTCGCTCGGCACCTGGTAGTCCACGCTGCGTTCGCGACAGAAATCGCGGATATTGCGGGGCGTGGCTTCTGTGTCGGCGGCGGAGTCTTTCACCACCACGGCTACCACTTTCTCACCGCGCAGGTCGTCAGGCAGGCCGAAAACGGCGGATTCCTTCACGCCGGGGCAATCGTTGAGCACGCGCTCGACCATGGGCGGGTAGACGTTGAAGCCCTTGGTGATGATGAGGTCGACTTTCCTCCCGATAAGAGTCAAGTACCCTTGGTGATTTAAAAAGCCGAGGTCGCCGGTGGCGAAATAGCCCTCGTGGGCGAAGGCCTCGGCGGTCGCTTCCGGCCGGTTCAGGTAATGGTCGAAAATCACCGGACCTCTCACGTGCACCTCGCCCACGGCGTGGCCGTCCTTGGTGGTGGAGCCGTCCTCGAGCATGGTCATCTTGATGCCGTCCAGCGGCAGACCCACCGAGCCCTGCACGCTGGGTTTGTCAATGGGCAGGCTGGCAATGACGTGGCTCTCGGTCATGCCGTACCGGTTGATAAGCGGATTCTTTAAAATACCTTCCAGTTCCGGCAGCACTTCAGGGCGAATGGGCGCGGAACCGCACGTAAACAGCCGCACGTGCGACCACGCTTTGGCGTGTGCGCGAAACTCCGGACGCCCTAGGAACTGGTAGTACATGGGCGGAATGGCCATGAAGACGGTGGCGCGGTCGATGAGGTCCAGGGTGCGGACCGGGTGGAACTGGTCGGCCATCAGCATGTGCGCGCCGGTGAGAAAGTTCACGTGGCTGGCAAACGAGAGCCCATGAATGTGGAAGAACGGCAGCACGTTCACGAGCACGTCGTCGGGCGCAAACGCCCAGCAGTCGGCCAACGACCGCACCGCTGCGCCGAGATTGGCATGGGTGTGCACCACGCCCTTGGGCTGGCCGGTGGTGCCAGAGGAGTAGAGCAAGAGTGCCCAATCCTCTGCCGTGGAGTCCGGCAGCGGCGCCGTGGGTTGCGGCGCTAGGTCAAGAAACTCGTCTGCGTGCAGCACGCCTCTGAGCGGTGTCTCTTCATCCTCAGCCAGCGCCTGCAACACCGGCAATTCGGCATCACCGCCTACCGCCAGTACCGCGCCGCTGTCTTGCACGTAGTACTGCATCTCACGCGGCGTGAACTTGAAGTTGAGCGGCAGCGAGACGCCCCCCGCCCGAATCGCGCCCAAGTGCGCCAGCAACAGCGCGCGCTTGTCCGCTGTGTACAGAATCACCCGCTCGCCGGCCCGCAACCCCTGCCGTTGCAAATGCGCCGCCGCCGCGCGTGTGCGCGCATCCAGCTCGGCATACGTCCACGTCTTATCCTGATACGTCAGCGCCGGCCGCTGCGCGAACTGCACAAACGCCGCTTCAAGCTGGTCGCGAAACGGCTCAAATGACGTGGCTGCTTCTGACTTCACTGCTGGTGAAACTCCGTCTTCAGTCACTTGCTAATACCAGTAAAGGTCACCGCAGGTCCCAGCCAGGCAGGGCCGCCGCTTGCCGCACCCACTCCGCAAACTGCTTCTCGTCGAATGCGTCCTCGTAGATGTCGTACCAGCGCGCGTCTGGGTCCTTGCCCGAGCCGGGTGGCAGGGGCTGCAGCGCCGCGCCTTGGAAGAATGTCACCTTCACGTAGCGGGTCATGACGTGGACATTCAGGAACCAGCCCATGCCTTCCACACCATAGAAGGGCGAATTCCAGCGCACGCACTTTTGCACGTTTGGCACCTCGCGTTCGATGACGGCGTCGAGGCGGCGCCCTACATCGCTCTTCCACCCCGGCATATACTTAATGTACTTCTGCACGGGCGCATCGCCGTCGGCCTTGGCGATCTGCGGATTGCCGCCGGAAAGCAGGACTACCTTCCCATCAGCCGACCTGGGTAAGGGCTTCTTGGCGGCTTTCTTTGGTTTCTTAGCCGTCTTGCCGGGCATTGCGTTCTCCTATTCGCACTTTTATGGGCTCAATAGGTTAGGGATTAAGTCCGGATGCCACATTCCGAGGGCCGTGTGAGAATGAATTGCAAACACTTCGTTGGGAAGTTCCAATCTGAGAGGCCGATCAACTTTGGGATTCGGTCGGTGGCTATGGATCGGTGCGCAACATCTTCAAGATGCTGCTCCAAGAACTGACGAAGATTACAACAACCCCACCAACATAATCAACCCAGTTGCATGTCGGCTATCGGATGGAAGTTCTGTGAAGATGTTGAACACTCCTCATTCCCGCTTTTCTCGAATGGCAGCCACAACCCGAGTTGCCGTTGTTGCGAATTCCCGAGCATCGTCCCTACTGGGTGAAATGCTAATTGAGTGGACAACGCTGTTCCTAATGGACTGTAGGTCGCTAACTATCTTTACTAAGGACTCATCGAGTATACCGGCCTTTGCTAATGCTTGCGCCACCTGTCTGGGTGACCTCCTCTGGGATGGAGATATAGGTACATCGAGACCCTCTGCCACATCAATCAATTCTCTCTCAATGAGAAGCCAAGACTCAATCATAGCGCCACGAGGATATGATTCGGCGATATCTTGGATACGTTCGTCAATTGAGGGAGGATCTTGAGAAGGCAAGGAGCGTTCAGCCTGGGAACTGGTTTCCTCCAGCTGTCTCCTTAGGTTTACCTCCCCTCCCGGGAATTTAATTCTCTCAATCAGAGGGATCAATCCGACAATAGGCTTTCGGAATATCAGTGCCAGTGCCAGTGCCACCAGTGGCCATGCTAAAGCATCCACTAAGGGCACTAAAGAGTCCAGAATGTCTGTCATCGCGCTAATCAAGAATAAGCCATTCCCGATGGATTTCTCAGAATTGCTTTGCGCCCAACATAGATTATAATCCCCTTGGAGAAGTGCAAACCTGTACCACTGATGCCAAGTGGCACAAACCATAAGTATTCGTCAAGACCACCTACGGTTCGCAGACGAAAGCTCGGACATTCACCTCTAAACCGTCAATCGTCTGAACGCCAGTCAATTCTTCTTCGATTTGGCGCGAGTCAGGGATATCCTTAACTGAATCTACAATAACAAAGAAGAGGGTTTCAGAAGCTGGATGCCGTGCATAGGTTTGTATGTCCACATAAATCTCCTCGACCTTTCTTTTCCAGATTCCTCTCTTGCCAATCCATTTCAACTCGATTAGGAATGGAACAGCCTTGCTGCAAAGGTCCGCAAACTTATGTGCACCAGCCTTTGACGGTACTACTTCCTCCTTGGTGATATCGAAAACGATCGGCCGAAGCATTACGTACAGCAGGTCTCGAACATCATCTTCGCAGGTGATCTTCCATGGGTCTAATCCTTGTTCCCGACGTTCAAAGGAGCGGATTGTTGGCGTGAGGGTTTGGATAGCACGCCTAACTTCAAAAAGCTTTGCTTCTTTACCCTTCAGTTGAATTACAACCTCTCTACCTGACTCGAAACAAACTAACGTCTCCAAGTGCCTGCCCAGGAATGCGGCGAAACAGTGATAAGGCGGTGGAATTATGTTTCCATCCCGTAGGCGAGGCGAATACGTATCAGCGTCGTTTGCGATATCCTGATCGATCCCGGGCGTCTCAGCAGCCCACTTGGGATAGCCGGCCCGCAAGAAGAGTTCATATGCCCAAGAGCGTCGGTAGAACTCGTTCCGCTCTTCGGCAGTGAAAGCAACACTAATGTGTCGAAAGTCGCCAACCTCCTCAATCCAATGATCAGTGTAGATTGCACACTCTCTGGAGAGTGTGTCTAAGTATTCCCTGACGTAGTCCGGTATGTGTGTGAATTCCTTGCCACTGGCCAAGGTCGAAAGACGCATACTCATTTCGCCTACTCCTCTCGTGAGAATACTGCGGTGGGTAGTGGAGACCCTAGTGTGGACGGCACCGGGATCAAACACGCATGCCGCAATTGCCCATTCCGGTTGCCAAAGCGACAAGCGCACTGAATTACCTCGGAGGGCAGTTCCCACGCCAGCACAACCGGTCTCACCAGCCAGTTAACTACGCAATTACCTTCTCAGGATCCGACGGGGGATTCTGATGCGGAGGCGGCATGTCGTAGCGGATGACCTGGTACCAGCCGGAGCCGAAGATGAGGCCGTCGTGTTTGACGACCCAGGCGTGCTTGGTTTCCAGGAAGCCACCTCTGGCCGGATTCTCGTAGACGTAGCTCACCCAGCTTCCCTGCTCGGTGGCGGCCAGCATCGCGGCGCCAAAGTTGAAGCCGTCGGCGTCAATCCCAAGCGGCTCTTTGACGAACAAGCCGACGTTCTCCGGGATGGCGGAATGCGCCAGCACCTGGGCATCCT